>NZ_JAEKJV010000016.1:0-119489 GCF_017309175.1 Salipiger bermudensis
CGCGGTTCAACTCGCGCTCGCTCATCATCACCCATCCCATGCCCATTCTCCCTCAGTCTATGAACGGAGAGTGACATTCCTGAATTGTTCATGGGTGACATTTTAGCTTTGCGGCTACACATTCACAAATCTGAGAATCTTGATTATGTTCACTTTAGTCGTGGCGCGACGCGGCGGCGCTGAAACAAGTCAAATGCTCCGAGCTTGCCGGGACGTCGAGAAGACCACGGACTATGTTCGCGCTAGAGCTCCCGCTGCACCGGGCGTCAGCGGGTCGCGAGCCAGTCCTGTCGCAACGCCTTGCGGCGGATCTTGCCGAAGCCGTCGCGCGGCAGCGTCTCGCAGAGCTTCACCTGCTTGGGGATCTCCTGCGGGCTCAGATGGCTGGTGCAGAAATCGTGCAGCGCGCGCTCGTCCGGTCCTGAGGTGCCCTTCGGCACGACGCAGGCCACCACTCGCTGGCCCCACTCCCGGTCATCAATGCCGAACACCACCGCGTCGCCGATCTCGGGATGTTGCAGCAGCACCGCCTCGACGGTCTCAGGGTGTACCTTCACGCCGCCGGTGTTGATCACGTCGTCGCGCCGCCCGCCGAGATAGAGGAAGCCGTCCGCGTCCAGCCAGCCGACGTCGCCGATGCTCTGGAAGCCGTCGGCGTCGCGCTCGGGCTGCGGTGCGTCGGGGCCGGTGTAGTGGCTGCGCCCGCCCAGATCTGCAGGGCGCATGAAGATCTCGCCGGTCTCGCCCTCGGGCAGCAGCGTGCCATCGGGGCCGTAGATGCGGATCTCGGTCTCGAAGCCGCGCCCGACCGAGCCGCGATGCTCGAGCCATTCGGCGCCGGTGATGGTGGTCTGGCCGGTGTTCTCGCCCGAGCCGTACATCTCGGTGACGCGCTCGGGGCCGAGCACGTCGATCCATGCCTGTTTCAGCCAGCCGGCGCAGGGCGCGCCGGTGTGGTAGAGCGCGTGCAGGCTCGAAAGCGACGCGCCGCTTTCCTCGAGATGGTCGATCATCCGCACCATCATCGTCGGCACCAGCATGGCGAAGCCGATCTCGAAACGGTCGATGGCCTGCAGCGCGCGCACCGCGTCGAAGCGCTCCATCAGCACCAATCGGTTGCCCTCAAAGAGCCCGTTCTGCGCCCAGGTGAAGGGCGCGTTGTGCGACATCGCCCCGCAGACCAGCTGGACCTGGTCGCAGCGGAAACCGAGGCGCGGCGCCACGCGGCCCCAACTGGAGCCGGGCACGCGGGTAAACGGGCGCTCGTCGCACATCATCTTGGGCAGGCCGGTGGAGCCGCCCGAGAGCACGATCTTGCCCGGCGTCGGGATGCGGTCCTCGACCGTGGTCTCGGGCAGCGCAAGGGCCTCGGCTTCGAAGGCCTCGAGCGTCACGTCGCCGGTGCCCTCGCGCTGAGCGATGATCAACGCCGCGCCGCTGCGGGCCTTCATGGCCCGCGCGGTCTCGGGCAGGATGCCGGGGTCGAGCACCATGGTTGTGGCGCCGCAGCGCCAGATGGCGAGGGCCAGCGCCAGATGCGCCGGGATATTGCCGAGGGCGAAGGCGACCACGTCGCCCTGCCCCACGCCGCGCGCCTCGAGCGCGCGCGCAAAGCGGTCGGTCAGGACGTCGAGCGCCTGCCAGCTCAGCGACTGCTCCTCGCCTTTTGCCGGCAGAAAGCGCACGGCCTCGGCGCTGCCGCGCTCGGCGGCGAGATGGCGCAGCCTTGCGCCGTAGCTGATCGGTGTCACCGTCATGATCCGTCCTTCACGTCGTCAGACTTCCTCGAAATGGATGTCCTGCGCGCCCTCCCAAAGCACCTTGGGCCCGATTTCCTTCAGCTTGTCGAGGTTCGACGTGAGCGTGATGAAATGGTTGCCCGCGAGCTGGCCCATCTTGGAGGCGAAATGCACGCCGCCATAGGCGAGCAGGATCTCGGTCTCAGAGATGCCGCCGGGATAGAGGATGAACTGGCCCGGTGCCGGAAAGCTGGTGTGGTTCTCGTAATCGACGCCGAAATCGGTCTCGCCGAGCGGGATCCACACGCCCTCGCCGGACCAGCGCACATGCACCACCTTGCTGGTGTAGGGCATTTGGGCGCGGAACGCGGCGACGGTCTTGGGCGCGGCGTCTTCCTCGAAGAGGGCGTCGAACTCGATGCCGGCGATGGTGACTTTGAGCTTGGTCATGGTCTTGTCCTTGAAAGAATTATTCGATGAGCCCGAAGAGCCGCGGCAGGAACAGCGACAGGTCGGGAATGAAGGTCACCGCGAGCAGCATGGCGAAGAGCCCCGCCAGCGGCCAGCCGAGCCGGCGCGACACCTGCAGCACCGAGCGCCCGGCCACGCTCGACGACACGAAGAGCGACACACCGTAGGGTGGGGTCACTGTGCCGATGGCGCAGTTGAGGATGACGAGCAGCGAGAAGTGGATCGGGTCCACGCCCATCTGCGCCGCGATCGGCGACAGCACCGGCACGATGATCAGGATGGCCGCGATGGTCTCGAGGAACATGCCGACGAAGAGGAACAGCACGTTGGCGATGATCAGGAAGATCAGCGTGCTGGTCGAGACGCTGGCGATCCAGTCGCCGAGGATCCGCGGCACGTTGGCATTGGCGATGAGCCAGGAGAACACGCTGGCGGTGCCGATGATCAGCATGACGGCGGCCGACAGCGAGGCGGTCCGCAGGATCAGCCCGGGCAAACGCGAGATCTTGAGGTCGCGATAGACGAAGAGCCCGACGAGCAGCCCGTAGAAGCCCGAGATCGCGGCGGCCTCGGTGGGCGTGAAGACCCCGCCCAAGATGCCGCCGAGGATCAGCACCGGCATGCCGGCGGCGGGCAGCGCCTTCCAGCCGGTGCGGCCCAGGCGCTCGAGGGTGAAGGGTTCGGTCTCGCGGTAGGCGGCACCGCCCTTGCGGGCCTGGAAATAGGCGATGACCATCAGCATGGCGATGCACATCAGCCCGGGCAGCACGCCGGCGATGAACAGCGCCCCGATCGAGACGTTCGAGATCACCGCGAGGATCACCATGGTCAGGCTCGGCGGGATGACCTGCGCGATGGAGCCGGCGCAGGCGATCAGTGCGGCGCCGAAATCCACGTCATAGCCGCGGCGGCGCAGCTGCGGCTGCATGATCGCGGAGATCGCCGCGGTGTCGGCCGAGCCGGAGCCCGAGATCGCCGCAAGCCCGGCGGCGGCGACGCAGCTCACCTGGTAGAGGCTGCCGACGACCCAGCCGATCAGCGCCGAGGCGAAATCGACGATGCGGCGCGAGATGCCGCCCGCGTCCATGATGACACCGGCAAAGACGAAGAACGGGATCGCCATCAGGGTGAAGGAGTTGAGCCCGGCGAAGACGCGCTGGCTGACGATGGCGACGGGCACGTCGGTGGTGGTCACCAGCGCCAGCACCGCCGAGGCACCGAGCACGAAGACCACGGGCACACCGAGGGCCAGAAGGAAGACGAAGGCGGCAGCAATCACCAGCATCAGATCGCCTCCTCGGCATCGGGCTCGGGCGGCGGGAAGGGATTGTCCCAGCGCTGGATCACCGTGAGCAGCAGTTCGAGCGCCATGTAGCCGGCGCCGAAGGGCAGGCAGATATAGACGTATTTCATCGGCACGCGCAGCGCCGGCGAGCTCTGGAATTCACCCATGCGCAGCAGCGGCAGGCTGCCATAGGCCAGAACCGCGAGGAAGGTCGCGATGACCAGCGCGATGGCCACCAGCGCCACGCGAGCGGCGGGCAGCGGCAGCTTGGCGGGCAGCATGTCGATGGCCACGTGCTGCCCCTTGGCGACGGCGACGCCGGAGCCCAGCAGGACCAGCCAGATCTGGCTGAACGTGGCGATCTCAGAGGCCTGCGCGATGGAATAGTTGAAGACGTATCGCCCCCCGACCTGCACCAGCACCGAGATCATCATCACGCTGAAGAGCAGGATCACCACGCCCGAGACGACGAAGCGCAGGGCAAGGCAGAGGCGTTCGAGAAGGGCGAACATGCGCGGGCTTTCTATGCGAGGTCTTTGCAGAAACCCCGGCCGCGGGTGGGCGCGGCCGGGGGAGTTGGATCGAGTTGGGAGATTACTCGACCGATTTCACGAGCTCGAAGATTTCTTTCTGGGCGTCGGTCTCGAGATACTTTTCCTGCACCGGAGCCGCGGCTTCGCGGAAGGCGGTGGTGTCGGGGCGGGTGATCTTGACGCCGACCTCTTCGAGATCCGCAAAGCGGGCGTTGTCGCTGGCGAGATAGGCCGCGCGCTCGGCCTTGCCGGCCTCGAGGCCCGCCTCGTCAAGCGCGGTCTTCACGTCGTCGGGAAGCGCTTCGTAGGCGGCCTTGCCCATGATCACCGGAGCGACCAGCTCGAGCCAGCCGACCACGGCCCAGTCGGGCGCGACCTCGTAGAACTTCTGCGAGAAGAAGTTGGTGTTGGCGGCTTCGGCACCGTCGACCACGCCGGTTTCGAGCGCACCGTAGAGTTCGGTATAGGCGATCGGGGTGGCGTTGGCGCCGAAGGCGTTGAACGTGTCCACATGGGCCGGGTTCTGCATGGTGCGGATCTTCAGACCCTCGAGATCGGCCAGCGACTCGATCGGCTCCTTGGTCATGATGTGACGGGTGCCGGCCGAGAACACGGCGAGCAGGTGGAAGCCCTGCGCGTCGAGCGCGCCGCCGATGGCGTCGAGCACCTCGGGATCGCTCAGGGCGCGGTCCATCTGCTCGGCATCCTCGAACAGGAAGGGCAGCGAGAACACCGACAGGTCCGGCACGAAGTTCGACAGCGTCGAGTTCGCGGTCACGGCGATGTCGACAGTGCCGATCTGGGTGCCCTGGATGCTCTCCATCTCGTCGCCGAGCGTGGCGTTGTCAAAGACCTCGATGGTGGCCGCGCCGTCGGTCTTCTCTTCGAGGATCTCGGCCATCTTGCGCATGCCGACGCCATAGGGCTCGTCGGCATTTGCGTTGTGGCTGGCCTTGAGGGTGATCTCCTGCGCGAAGGCCGGAGCGGCCACGGCAGTCGCGCCGAGCGCGATGCAGAGGGCGAGGTTGGTGAGTTTCATTGTGATTTTCCCTGTTGGGTTTCTCTCTGATGGGGCGGAAATTGTCCCCCGGCGCTTGCGCCGGGATCAGGCCTCCGCCAGCAGCCCGAGATCTTTCAGAATGGTTTCCAGCTCGGCGCGCTTGGCGTCGGGCAGCGGCAGGCGCGGCGGGCGCGGGTCGCCCATCGGACGGCCGATCATGGTCATCGCGGCCTTGGTGGCCGAAACGTAGAGATCGCCGGCCAGTGCGTTGATCAGCGGCAGGCTCTCTACATACAGGTCGCGCCCCTCGCCGGAGCCGTCGACTGTGCGCTCGAAGGTCTTTGCCGAGAGGCCGGGCGCGATGTTCGACATCACCGAACTGTAGCCCTCGGCGCCGGCAAGATAGCTCTCCCAGGGATAATAGCCTGCAAACACCGTCATGCGGCCCTTGCAGGCCTCGAGCAGCTCGGTCACCCGGTGCACGTTCTTCGACGTGTCCTTGATGTAGGAGATGTTGTCGACTTCCGAGAGACGGCCCACGAGGGCCGCGCTCAGGTCCACGTTGGCGGTGAACGGGTTGTTGTAGAGCATCACCGGGATCGACAGCGCCTCGGCGACACGGGTGAAGTGCACGGTGAGCTCTTCATCGGTGGGCGAGGAGTAGTAGGGCGGCACCAGCATGACGCCGTCGGCGCCGAGCGCCTCGGCCTCGCGGCTGATCTCGACCGCCTCGTCGGTCCACTCTGCGGCGGTGCCGATCAGCACCCGAACGCGGCCGGCGGCTTGGCTGATGACGGTCTCGGCGACGGCGGCGCGCTCGTCGCGGGTCAACGACAGGAACTCGCCGGTGCTGCCCAGAGGGATCAGGCCGTGCACGCCGTCCTCGATCTGCCAGTCGACATAGCCCCGCAGCGCCTGAAGATCGACGCGGCCTTCCGCGTCGAACGGCGTCACGCAGACGGTGTAGCTACCCTTGAAGGTCATTCCGGTCCTTTCCGATCTCGGCAGCGCCGATCCAAATCTGTTGCACTCACGTTTGATCTGATCAGATAATGAGTCAACTCGTCAGCTTCCCGGCGAGCCAATTTCTCCCCTGCCGCCAAGGAGCCGCATCATGCCCTTCATCGAAATCATCGACCGCGACGCAACTCAGGAAATACGGGAGCTTGCGACGAAAGACATGACCGATGGTCTCTGTCAGGCCTTCGACATCAAGCCGGAAATTGTCACCTGCTATTATTTTTCGGCCCCCGACTATTCCTACGGACATGCCGGAAAATATGGCGAAAACGCCGAAAATTTCCGCGTTTTCATAAAAGTCCATGCGTTCCCTCGCCCACAAAATGCAAAAGAAACAGCGGCCCGGGCGATCACCGAGGCCGCGGTCCGTGCCTACGGCGTGACCGCCAAGAACGTGATTGTCTACTTTTTCGACCGCGACCCCTCGGATGCGTTCCATGCCGGGGTGGCCTCGGCTTGACCGCGCCGCACCCGGCTGTGTAGCTGTTGATCAGATAATATCACATCCAACAGATCGGAGATCACTTTGGATCAGTTTTACACCGAAGAGCAGCGCATGGTCCGCGAGACCGCCCGCCGGCTCTCCGACGACGTGGTCGCCCCCGCCGCAGCCGCCATCGACCGTGACGACGTTTTCCCGCGCGCGATCTACGAAGCCCTCGCCGAGCAAGGGCTTTTCGGCGTCGCGCTCCGCGAGGAGGCAGGCGGCGTCGGGCTCGACGCGATGGCCGCCTGCATCGTCATGGAAGAGATCGCGCGCGGCTCGGGCGCGGTCGGCAACGCCTTCGCGATTCCCGTCGAGGCGGCGCTGTTCCTCGATCATCACGGCAGCGACCAGCACAAGGCGCTGATTCCCGGCATCCTCGAGGGCAAGGTGATTCCCGCCACCGCGGTGACCGAGCCCGACCACGGCTCGGACGTGGCGGCGATGACCACCACCGCCCGGCGCGAGGGGGATGAGTATGTCATCAAGGGCACCAAGGCCTGGGTCACCTTCGGGCAGGTCGCCGACGTGATCATGGTCTTCGCCAAGACCGATCCCGAGGCCGGCCATCGCGGCATCTCCTGCATCCTCGTCGAGACCGACCGCGCGGGCGTGTCGCGCGGCAAGTCCGAGGAGCTGCTGGGGATGCACGGCCTTGCCGAATGCATGGTCAGCTTCGATGACGTGCGGGTGCCGGTGGGCAACCTGATCGGGCCCGAACACGGCGCCTTCAAGATGGCGATGGAGAACTTCAACTTCTCGCGCCTGATGATGTCGTCGATGGCACTCGGCATGGCGCAGGCGGCGATGGAAGACGCCATCGCCTATGCCAATGACCGCAAGCAGTTCGGCAAGCCGATCTTCGAGCATCAGGCGGTGCAGTTCATGATCGCCGACATGGCCAAGGACATCTCGGCCGCGCGGCTGCTGATCCACAATGCGGCCAAGCTCTACGATGCCGGCCAGCCGATTGCACTCGAGGCGGCGCAGGCCAAGCTCTTCACCACCGACATGGCGCAGGGGCACATCTCGAACGCGCTGCAGATCCATGGCGGCAACGGCTATTCGCGTGAATTCCGCGTCGAGCGCCTGTTTCGCGACGTGCGCCTGAGCCAGATCTACGAGGGCACCAACCAGATCCAGCGCATGATCATCGCGCGGCAAGTCCAGAAGGCCTACGCATGAACCTGTTCTACGAGGACGTCGAGGTCGGCGCGACCTACACCACGCCGTCGCACGAGATCACGGTGGCGGACATCGCCGATTTCTGCCGCCTGACGCGCGATTTCCATCCGCTGCACACCGATGCGGACTATGCGAAGAAAGCCGGGTTTCCCGGCATCATCGCGCATGGGCTTTACGGGCTGGCATTGATGGAGGGTCTGAAGACCGAGCTGAAGCACTACGAGCAGACCTCGATCGCCTCGCTTGGCTGGAACGACGTGCGTTTCAAGCATGCCATCGTCGCGGGCGATACGGTCTACGTGGAAATGGACTTTACGGCGAAGCGCGAAAGCGGCTCGCGCCCTGCCGGAATTATCACCGAAGCGGTGCGACTGTGCCGCGCCGACGGCACATTGCTGATCGAGGCAGAGCATATCTCCTTGATCCGCAAGGCCCCCTGACGGAAGCTCCCGCCATGCCCACCGATCCCGCCGACGCGCTGACCCTCGATCCCGCCCAGAACTCCGTCGATCAGGCCACGCGCCTGATCCGAGAGGATATTCTTTCGGGACGCATCGCGCCGGGGGATCGGCTCAAGACCGCCGAACTGGCCAAGCAGCTAGGCTTTTCGACGATGCCCCTGCGTGAGGCTTTGCGGAAGCTCGAGGGCGAGGGTCTGGTGGCGATCGAGCCCAACCGCGGCGCCACCGTGCGCAAGCTCGACCGGGCCTACATCACCGATCTCTTCGAGCTGAACACCGAGCTGCGGGTTTTCGCGGTGCGGCGCGGCATGTCCGCGCTGACGCTGGAGCGGATCCGCGAGCTCGAGGCGCTGGCGGCGCAGTACCGCGCGCAGATCGAGGCGCGCGAGGACATTGCCGCCATCGAGACCAACCGCCGCTTCAACGCGCGGCTGGTGGAGTTCGGCGGCAACCGCGAGGCGCTGCGGGTGTTCCAGCGCGGCTGGGACACGATCTTTGCTTTCCGCCGCGGCTTTGGCTACGGCACCGGGCGCCGTCGGGTGATGGCCGAGGAGATGCAGCTTCTGATCGATGCGCTGCGCCGTCAGGACGCGACCAGCGCCGAGGCGATCCTGCGCATGCAGAACGCCGCGATGATGGAAGACCTGGTGTCGCGGATCGCACCGGAGGTGTGAGGGTCCCTTTGATGAAAGGGTGACGCCCGCCCCGCATCACCGGCCCGCGGGCTAACGAAACGGTGACGCCAGCCGCGCCATCGCGGCCCGCGGGATGGCGATCGAACACTTAGAATTCCTCGATTTATCCCAGCCGTGTCCGAAGGACCTCGAAGCTAAGTGCCAAGCTCTACCAAATCGCCAGCCCGGTGGGGCGGGATGGCGATGGCGCGGCGCCTTCGGCTTGTTCCGCGCCGGCAAGTCTCGGAGGCGCTCGCCGAAATCCTCAGCCCCCGAACGCCTGGCTGGTGCCGCGCTCAAGATAGACCCCGGCATCACGGCCCCCAGTCACCTCGCCCTCGGCAAAGATCGTCTTGCCGCGCAGGATGGTGCGCACCGGCCAGCCCTTGACCTCGAGCCCCTCGTAAGGCGTGTAGTCGCAATCGTGGTGCATCAGGCTCTGCGAGATCGTCACCTCGCGCGACGGATCCCAGAGCGTGATGTCGGCGTCCGCGCCCACGGCGATCGTGCCCTTGCGCGGGTAGAGCCCGAAGAGCTTCGCCGGGTTGGTCGCGGTTAGCGCCACGAAGCGCTCGAGGCCGATGCGGCCCTTCGAGACCCCTTCCGAGAACAGGATCGGCATCCGGGTCTCGATGCCGGGAATGCCGTTCGGCACCCAGCGGAACGAGGTGCGCGCGCCCTCCACGTCCTTGCCCTTCGAGTCCTCGAAGCGGAACGGGCAATGATCGGAGGAGAAGATGTCGAAGGTGCCGTCGCGCAGCCCCTCCCAGATCGCCTTCTGGCTGTCGCTGTCGCGCGGCGGCGGCGAGCAGACGTATTTCGCGCCTTCGAAATCCATGTTCAGACCCTTCAGGTCGTCGGCGGTCAGGGCGATGTATTGCGGGCAGGTCTCGGCCCAGACATTCATGCCGCGGCGCTTGGCCCACTGGATCTGCTCCATCGGATCGCGGCCCGAGACGTGCACGATGGTGATCGGCACGTCGGTCAGCTCGGCATGGGAGATCGCCCGGTGCGTGGCCTCGCGCTCGACCGACTGCGGCCGGCTCTCGGCGTGGTAATAGGGCGCGGTCCTGCCGGCCTCTTCCAGCCGCTTGGCCATGTAGCGGATGGCGTCGTAACCCTCGGCATGGACCATGACCATGGCCTTCTCGCGCCGCGCCACATCGAAAACCTCGAGCAGTTCGGCGTCGTTCAGCACCATGTCGTCATAGGTCATGAAGACCTTGAACGAGGTGTAGCCGGCCTTGACCAGCGCCGGCAGCTCCTGCCCAAGCACCTGAGGCGTCGGGTCGGTGATGATCAGGTGAAACGAGGTGTCGACATGGCACTTGCCGTCGGCCGCCTCGTGATAGGCCTGCACCGCCTCGCGCAGCGACTGGCCCTTCTGTTGCAGGGCAAAGGGCATGACGGTGGTGTTGCCGCCGGCTGCGGCCGAGCGTGTGCCGCTCTCGAACCCGTCGGCCATCACCACGCCGCCGCCCTGCGGCTGCTCGAGATGCACATGCGCGTCGATGCCGCCCGGCAGGGCCAGCAGCCCCGCGGCGTCGATCTCCTTCGCCGCCTCGCCCACGTCCTCGGCGATGGTGACGATGCGCCCGTCGCGGATGCCGATCTCGGCCCGGATGCGGTCGGCGGCGGTGACGATTTCGGCGTTTCGAATGGCGAGATCGAGCATGTGTGTCTTGTCCTGCATGTAGTTGGTCGGTCTGCGGCGCCGGGGGAGAACGACGCCGCAGACCGGAGTGGCTCACTCCGAGGTAAGGGCGTCGAACAGCGCCTTCTGACCATCGGTGGTGAGCTGGCTCTCGTAAAGGGGCTGCGAGGCCTCGATGAACGGAGCGGTGTCGGGCTCGGTGATGGTGACGCCCATCTCGGCAAAGCTGTCGAGCAGCGGCTGCTCCTGGTCGACGACATACTGGCGCTGCCAGCTGGCGGCCTCGGCACCGGCTTCCATCAGAGCGGTCTGGATGTCCTCGGGCAGCGCGTCGAAGGCGTCTTTCTTCATCGTCACCGGGGCGGTCATGTTGAGCCAGCCGACCAGCGCGAAGGAGGGTGCGACCTCGTAGAACTTCATGCCGTCATAGCCGGTGGAGGCCCCTTCCGCGCCATCGACCACGCCGGACTGCAGGGCGCCGTAGAGTTCGGAGTAGGACATCGGCGTCGGGTTGGCGCCATAGGCCCGGAACGCCTCGACGTGGATCGGGTTCTGCATGGTGCGGATCTTCATGCCCTCGAGATCGGCAATGTCCTCGACCGGCTCCGAGGTCATCAGGTGGCGGATGCCCGAGGAGAACACGGCCAGAAGCTGGAAGCCTGCGCCGTTGGCGGAGTCTTCCATCATGTCGAAGTTGGCGTCGACCTTCTCGCCCAGCGACGGGATCGAGTGGAACAGGAACGGCAGGTCGAACACCTTGTAGTCGTCGACGTAGTTCGACAGCATCGCGTTCGAGGTCATGCCGATGTCGAGCGAGCCGAGCATCACGCCCTCGACGGTCTGCTGCTCGTCGCCGAGCTGGCCGCCGGCAAAGATCTCGAGCGTGGCGGCGCCGTCGGTCTTGGCCTCGAGCAGATCCTTCATCTTCTGCAGGCCCATGTCCTGCACTTCGCCGGCGGCGTTGGTATGCGCGACCTGAAAGCTGTATTCTTGGGCCGCGACCGGTGCGGCGGCAAGCGCGGCGAGGGTCGCGAGTGTGGTGAGAACTCTGTTGGACATCAGTTTTTTCACTTTCTTCTGGTTGGTTTGGGGAGAAATCCGAATGCCCTAGGTCACAGCAGGACCGAGGGCAGCCAGAGGGAGATCGCCGGCACGAAGGTCACCAGCATCAGCGCCACCAGCATGCAGCCGAGCGGCAGCCAGACCTTGCGCGAGACCTGCTCGATGCGGCGCCCGGCAACGGTCGAGGCGACGTAGAGGCAGATGCCGTAGGGCGGCGTGATAAGCCCGATCGACAGGTTGAGCGCGGTGATCACGCCGAACTGCACCGGGTTGATGCCGTAGCTCTGCGCGATGGGCAGCAGGATCGGTAGCAGGATCAACACCGCCGAGATGCTTTCCATGAACATTCCGACCACGAGCAGCAGCACGTTGACGATGAGCAGAAAGGCGACGGGGTTGCTCGTGACGCCGGTGAGCCAGTCGCGCAGCATGGCGGGGAAGCCCTGCGTCGCGATGATCCATGTGAAGACCGAGGCCGTGGCGACGATGATCAGCACCGTGGCCGAGAGGCTGATGGCGCGCAGGAAGATGCGCGGCAGGTCGCGTACGGTGATCTCGCGGTAGATGAACATGGTGACGATCAGCGTGGTGAAGAGCGCCACGCAGGCCGCCTCGGTGGCGGTGAACACGCCGCCGACGATGCCGCCGAGGATCACCACCGGCACCAGCATGCCGGGCACCGCCTCGAGGAAGCTGCGGCCAAGGCGGCCGAGGGTGAAGGGCTCGCGGTCGCGATAGGCCTCGCCGCCGCGCTTGGCGAAGAGCCAGCAGCCCAGCATCAGGCCGGTCATCACGAGAAGGCCCGGCACGATGCCGCCGAGGAACATGGCGCCGATCGACTGGTTGGCGGTGATGGCGATGACGATCATCACGATCGAGGGCGGGATCACCGAGGCCAGCGAGCCGGAGGCGGCGATCACCGCCGAGGCGAGGTCGATGTCGTAGCCGCGCTTGCGCATCTCCGGTGTCATCACCGCGCTGATCGCGGCCGTGTCGGCCGAGCCCGAACCCGAGATCGCCGCGAGGCCGGTGCCGGTGACGATGGAGACGAGGTAGAGGCTGCCGGTGATCCAGCCCACCAGCGCGCCGGCGAGGTTGACGAAGCGCCGGGCGATGCCGCCGGCCTCCATCAGTAGGCCGGAGGCCACGAAGAACGGGATCGCCATGAGGGTGAAGGAGCTGATGCCGCCATAGACCCGCTGCGCAACGATCGAGATCGGCGCCGTGGTGGTGAACTCGATGGCCACCAGCGCGGCGATGCCGAGCGCCAGGACAATCGGGATGCCCGAGACGAGAAGAAGAAGGAACCCGCTGCCTGCCCAGATCATGCCTTGGCCTCCTCTTTCTCGGAGGCCGCTGCCCGGTCGGGATCGATCACGCGCGGCAGGGTGGTGACGGCAAACTCGATCAGGAAGTAGCCGAAGCCCACCGGCAGCGCCATATAGGGCACCGCCATCGGGATCTGCAGCGCCGGCGACTTGATCATGAAGCCGATGCTCAGCATCGACAGCGAGCCCACGACCACCACGCCGAGGAACCACAGCCCCAGCAGCAGGCCTGCGCCATTGCAGAGCCGCTGCACCGGGAGCGGCGCCTTGCGGATCAGCACGTCGACGCCGACATGCTGGTTGAAGCGCATGGCGATGCCCGCGCCCAGCAGGATCAGCCAGACTTGTGCAAAGGTGGCGGTCTCCTCGCTCCAGGCGATGGAGTAGTTGAAGAAGTAGCGCCCGATGATCTGGGCGAGGATGGCGCAGGACATGTAGGCCAGCAGCAGCAGCGCCGACACGTCGACGATGCGGCGCAAGATGGTCAGGCAGAGCCCGGGGATCCTGAGAAGCGGCGAAGCGGTCAGGGATCCGCTCGTGTCGCTGTTGCTGGTCGTCCGGTCTGGCATGGACGCGCCTCCTTGTTGTCTCGGCGGGGTCGCGGGTAACGGATGTCGTTCCCGTCGTCACCGGCGCCGGTTTCCGAGGAGGTTACCGGCAAGCGCGAAGCAATGAAGGCTGGAGGCTATAAATATCCTTATAGGAAGTATTTATTCCGCCGTTTTTCCGAATATTCCGGAAAAATCTGATCTACCGTGATGCCAACGCAAAAATCTCCAGATCAAAAATAGAGCATATTATGAGCATCAGATCAAATCCCGGGCAGTCTGAAAACGTCTCCAGCGCGGCTTACGGCCTCGCCTTCTGTGTTCTGGGCCGGGCAGAGTCGGTTCTCATGGCGCGCGGCGCGGGATTCGACTTCGTGGTGGCCGACATGGAGCATGGCCCCATCGGACTGGGCGAGCTCGGGCAGATGGCGGCGGTCGGGATCGCGGCGGGTCTTCCGGTATACGGCCGCGTTACAGGGCCGGATTCCGCGGATATTGCGCGGGTCCTCGACTGCGGCGCCACGGGCGTGATCGTCCCCCATGTGGACAGTGCCGCGGATGCACAGCGCATCGCTCAGGCTTGCCGCTTTGGCCCGCGTGGGGCGCGCGCCCTGCCCGGCCCGCTGCCGATGCTGGACTACCGCGTGGTTCCCGCCACCGAACTGGTGGACGGTGCCGAGCGCAACGTGGAGGTGATCGCGATGATCGAAAGTGCCCCTGCTTTGGGCGCAGTTGATCAGATCGCAGCAACTCCCGGCATCGACATGCTGATGATCGGCACCAACGATCTCGCGGACGGCATCGGCCTTCGCGGCCAGATCGACCACCCCGATCTGCGCGCCGCCTTCCAGCGCATCGCGGGCGCGGCGGCGGCCCATGGCTGCGGGTTCGGGGTGATGGGCCTGCCGGAGGCGCTGGTCGAAAGCCACGCGCTGGCGCTCGGGGCGCGCGCGATCGTCGCCACCAACGAAACCAACCTGATTACCGAAGGGGGCGCGGCGCAGCTCGCGCGGCTGAAGGCGAAGGCTACTCGCTGACCGGGCGGCGGCTTTCTTCGCGCACCTCGGCGAGGCGCAGCGCAACCCGCTCGCGAAAGGCCTTGATGAAGCGCTTGGTCTGCCGCGACGGGCTCTTGCTCTTGGGCATCGCGGCGGCAAGCTCGAAACTCATGTCGGCGCTGTAGGGCCGCACGACGAGCCCGGGCCGCATGGCGGTATAGGCCGAAAGCTCGTCCACCAGCGCCACGCCCCAGCCATCGCGCACGATGCGCGCGGCGGCGTTCATGAAGCGGGTCTCGATGGTGGGGCGGTAATCCAGCCCCTTGGCGCGGAAACTGTCGGCCATCATCAGCCCGATCCGGTTGGCCACCTGCGGGCCGACCATCGGGCGCTCGACCAGGTCCTTGGGCGACACCACGTCAAGCTTGGCGACGGGATCGTTCTCGTCGCAGAGCACCACCGCCTGCAGCGTATCGATGAGCTCGTAGGCCATCGCCTGCCGCTCGTAGGGCGAGATCGCGAAGGCCACGTCGGCGACGCCGTTCTCGACCACCTGCAGCACGCTGTCGAGCGGACGGGTCTCGAGCGAGATCTGGATGCGGGGGAACTCGCGGGCGTAATCGGCGATCACCCGGGGCAGCACCGCTTCGCTGAGCTCGGCGGTGGAGGCCACGCGGATGCGGCCGATCTTGCCCATACGCAGGTCGGCGGCGCGCTGGTTGACCGCGTCGCGCAGCAGAAAGAGCGGCTCGGATTCCTCGAGCAGGATCAGGGTCTCCTCGGTCGGAGACAGCCGGTTGCTGATGCGTTCGAACAGGGGAAATCCGAGCACCGTCTCGATATGCCGGATGGTGTTCGAGATCGAGGGCTGGGACATGCCGAGGCGCTCCGCGGCGCCGACGGTCGTGCGAAACTGCACGACGGCGCGGAGAATCTCGAGTTGACGGAGGTTCAGTATGTCTCCGATTGGTTTCCCCTGTCCCAACGCGCGGCTCAGCTTTGTGTCAGGCGGATGCGCGTGAAATTGCGCACCTTGTCGCTGAACGGCCCGAAGCCCTTGATAGCATTGAACTCGGGCGTTTCATAGGCTTCCGGCCCGGTGATCGTGTAGATCGCCACGTGGCGCGGCCCGCCCTCGAGGCATTTCTCGCGCCGTGCATTCAGCCAGCCGGGGCAGGCGAGGATGTCGGGCAGGTGAACGGTCTCGTACCATTCGTCGAAGGCGGCCTCGTCTTCCGGGTCGACATCGACAAAGACGATATGGGTTTGCAGTTGGCTCATGGGATCAGCTCCAGGCAGGGGCGCAGCGCGGTCATCAGGGCGTCGAGCTCATCGCTCTCGATGCGCGGCGTGGGGGCGCGGCAGGCAGGGGTGTCGATGCGGCCGAGCTCCGCGAGGCAGGCCTTGAGGCGCGCGGCGGCCATGTGGCCGGGCGCGGCATAGATCAGGCGGGCAAGGCCGAAGAGCGCGGCGTGGATTTCCTGTGCCGGGGCAATCCGGCCCTCGCGCACATGGGCGTCGAGCGCGGTGATCAGCTCGGGGACGAGCGCCGAGAGGCTGACCGCCGAGCCGTCGCTGCCGATCATGAAGCAGGGGAAGAGATGCTCGTCGCCCGAGGCCATGACGGCCACGTCCGGACGCATCTCGCGGGCAATGCGGCGGGTGACCTCGTAGGACTTGGTCTCCCAGCTGCCTTCCTTGATGCCCGCGACGCTGTCGATCTCGAGCAGGCGGCGCAGCACGTCCGGGGTGTAGGCGAGCTTGAACGAGCCGACGGAGCCCTGGAACAGGTAGACCGGCGCGCCGGTGGCGGCGGCGATGCCCTCGTGATGGGCGACGATGGCGCGCGGGTCGGCCCCGAGCGCCCAGGAAAACGGCGCAAAGACCATCACCGCGTCGGCCCCGGCATCGAGCGCGGCCTGTGCATCGGCGGCAGCGAAGGCGGTGTTCTCGCCGCTCACGGCAGCAAGGATCCGGCGCCCGCCCGCGACGTTGCGGGCGATGCGGACCACCTCGGCCTGCTCGGCGCGCGACATGTGGATGCCCTCGCCCGCATGGCCGTTGAGCAGCAGCCCCGCCTGCCCGGGGTCGGACAGGACGGTTGCAAAATGCCGCTCGAGGCTGGCGCGATCAAGCGCGCCCTCCTCGGTCATCGGGCAGATGGTGGCGGCAAAGAGCCCGCCATTCTCTGCGGCGGACATCACAGCACCTCGGCCGCGATCAGCGCCTGGCGCACGCCCTCGCGGACCTCGTCGGACTGCGGCAGCAGCGGCAGGCGCGGGGCGGCGTTCTTGATCACGCCCATGATCTCGAGCCCGTCCTTCATGCGGGTGTGCATGTCGATCACCGGGGTCGGTCCATAGATCGCCCGAACCACCGGGTAGAGCCGGTCGTTGGCGGCGCGCATCTTGGCGAGGTCCATCTCTTCCGAGGCGTTCCAGAGGTCGGCCAGCAGGCCGGGCACGAGGCTCGCGAGGCCCGACAGGATGCCGTCGCCACCAAGCGCGACCTGCGCGAAGAACCAGTGGAAGTTCGACGGCAGGATGGCGGTGTTGTCGTCGGCGGCCTGAACCGCGCGGCGGTTCTCGTCATAGGCAAGAAGCGTGGCCGAGCCTTCCTTGATCGCCACCACCTCGGGGATCTTGGCGATCTCGGCCAGCACCGGGGTGGCGAGGCCGAAGCCGGAGGCGATCGGGAACTGGAAATGCGACAGCGGCATCTGGAGCTCGCGCGCCAGAAGCTCGTACATCTTCACCGCGGCAGTGGTGTTGGCGTTGCCGCCGCCAAGCGCCTCGGGCGGGAAGATCACCGCCACGTCGGCCCCGGCCTCGCGCACCGCCTCGGCCTGACGCAGTGCGTCGGGGATGCCGGTCGGCACCACGCCCACCAGCAGCGGCTGGTCCTTGGAGATCTGGGCGCGGGTGCGCTTGATCACCTCGAGCTTTTCATCATCGGTAAGCGCGGTGGCTTCGCCTGCGTGGCCGTTGACGAAGACGCAGTCGGTGGTCTCGGGCTTGGCGCAGTGGTCAAGCACGGCGGCATAGCCGTCCCAGTCGATGGCGCCCTGCTCGTCGAAGGGCAGTACGGTGGCGACGGTGATGCCGCGAAGATCCTTGGCCGTGATGGTCATGTCGTCACTCTCTTTCTCGGGAATTTCAGCGTGGCGTCGGCTTTCAGCACTTCGACGCCCTCCTCGTTCTTGGCCGAGGCCTGCCAGTCGACGGTGCGGTTCTCCTCGTCCTTGGACGAGATCCAGATGTCGAAGGTGATGGTGTCGCCGTAGCGCACGGCGCCGGTGAACCAGAAGCTGTCGCGGATCGACACGCCCACGGTGCCCACCAGCTCGGCGGTCAGCACCGAGGTGCAGATACCGGCGACAAGGATGCCCGGGGCGAGGCGCTCGCCGAAGCGGGTGGTCGAGGCATAACCCTCGTCCACGTGCACCGGGCCGAAATCGCCGGTGGCGGCGATATACATCGCGCCATCGGCCTCGGTGATGGTCTTCGAGACGGAGACGCGGTCGCCGACCTCCAGCTCGTCGATATTGCGGATGTCATACATGCTCAGGCCCCCAGCGGCACCATGCGCGCGGTGCCGGTGATCACCTCGTCACCCTCGACCGCGATGCTCAGATCGCAGACGATGGCCTCGGACGACGCCTCGGTGACGGTCGCGGTAGCGGCGATCGAGCTTCCGACCGGGAGCGCGCGGCCGAAGGCGACCGAGAAGTCGCCGATGCGCCACGCCGGGCCAGCGAGGCGACCAAGCGCGGTGGTCAGCAGGCCGGCGGCGGCAAGCTCGAAGACCGACATGTCGGCCAGGCCCGCGTCCTTGGCATGGGCGCGGTCGACATGGGTCTTGGTCATGTTGCCGGTGATGCCGGTGAAGAAGCCCTGCTCGGCCACGGTCATGGTCTTGCGGAAGGTGATGGCGTCGCCCTTGGCGGGAAGATCGGTCATGCGGAAGGCTCCTTGGCTCAGAGGGTCAGGCCGCGCTTGATCACCGAGCGGGCGATCAGCATGCGGTGCACCTCGGAGGTGCCGTCGTAGATACGGGTGACGCGGGCATCGCGGTAGATGCGCTCGAGCGGCAGCTCCTTGGTGAAGCCGTAGCCGCCGAAGACCTGGATGCCGCGGTCGGCGACCCGGCCCAGCATCTCCGAGGCCTGCACCTTGACCATCGACACCTTGTCGCGCGGATCGAGCCCCGCATCGACCTCCCAAGCGGTATTGAGCACCATCATCCGGGTCGCGAAGATCTCCATCGCGCTGTCTGCGATCATCTGCTGCACCATCTGGAAGTCGCCGATCGGTTGGCCGAACTGCTTCCGCGTGGCGGCGTGCTCGCGCATCATGTCGAGCACGCGGCTCGCCATGCCCACGGCGCGGGCGCCGATATGGCCGAGACGGATGCCGCCCACGTTGGCCATCATCACCTTGAAGCCGTTGCCGACCTCGCCCAGCACGTTGCCCTTGGGGATGCGCACGTCGTCGAAGTTCAGCTCCGCATGACCGTAGCCGCGGTGGCCCATCATCGCCTGGTTGCGGGCAACGGTGAAGCCGGGCATGCCCTTGTCGACGATCAGCAGGCTGATGCCGCCACGGGCGCCCTTCTCGGGATCGGTCAGCGCCATGACGATGACGTAATCGGCGATGTCGCCATCCGAGATGAAGTGCTTGGTGCCGTTCAGCACCCACTCATCGCCATCGAGATAGGCGTTGGTCTTGATCGCAGCCGCGTCCGAACCGGCGCCCGGCTCGGTGATCGCCATGGCGCAGATCTTGTCGCCCTTGACGGTGGGGTAGAGATACTTGTCGCGCAGCTCGCCCTCGAACTGTTCGAGCATCGGGTAGACCTGCCCGAAGACACGCCGGATCAGCGCGTCCGAGGTCTGGCCGAGCTGCTCCTCGACGAGGCACATGTCGAGTACGCCGAGACCGGCACCGCCGACCTCTTCGGACATGTTCATGGCGTAAAAGCCCAGCTCCTGCGCCTCGGCTTTCACCGCCGCCAGCTTCTCGGGCGGGATCTTGGCGGCCTCTTCGGTTTCCTGCTCGAGCGGTTGCACCTTCTCGCGTACGAAGCGGCCGACCGCGTCGGTGACCATCTTCATCTCTTCGGAGATCGTGAAATCCATCTTGTCTGCTCCTGTTGGTCTCTTGGCGCGGGCTCAGCCGCGCATCTTGTCCGATTGCACGATCACGCCCTCGGCGATCAGCCGGTCGATCTCGTCCGCCGAGAGGCCCGCCTCGGCCAGCACCTCGCGGCTCTGGCCGCCAAGCGCCGGCGGCGCGAGGCGCACCGGGGGGGTCTCGCCGTCGTAGCGGACAGGGTGCGAGAGCATGACCAGCGGCGTGCCGCCAGCGCTCGGGGTTTCGGTGAAGGCCGCGAGGTGGTCGACCTGCGGGTTGCTCTTGAGCCCGTCGTAATCTTGCACGACCTCGTGCCAGACGCCGGCCTCGGTGAGCTTGGCGACCGCCTCGTCAAGACTGAGCCGGGCCATGCCCTCGGCCACCATCCGCGAGATCTCGCCGCGCTTGGAGAAGCCCTCGTCGGCCGAGAGCTCGGCCAGCGCCGGCAGCTCCAGCGCGCCCGCCAGCTGCGGCGGCGTCGACATCGAGATCATCACGTGGCCATCCTTGGCGGCGTAGATGCCGTAGGGGGCCGGGCTGAACCAGTTGGCCATGCCATCCTCGCCCCGCGGGCCGGCGCGGTCGGCGCCGTTCATCCACGCGGTGATCGACTCGCCCTGCAGGTCCATCGCCGCCTGCAGCATGTTGACGTCGACCCGGCGGGCTTTGCCGGTGCGCTCGCGCTCGAACAGCGCCGCAATGATGCCAGCCACGGTGAGCGCCGCGGCATGATGGTCGATCGGCACCGAGCCCACGGCGACCGGGCCGCTCTCCATGCTGCCGGTATGGGCGGCAAGGCCGGTCATCGCCTGCAGCAGAACGTCCTGCCCCGGGCGCTTGGCATAGGGGCCGTCGACGCCGTACCCAGTGGTGGTGGCGTAGATGATGCGTGGGTTCACCTTGCGCATCTCGGCCTCCGACAGGCCCAGCTTGTCGAGCGTGCCGGGGCGGAAGTTCTCCATCACCACGTCTGCGGTCTCGATCAGGCGCTTCACAGTGGCGATGCCCTCGGGCGACTTCAGGTCGACCGCGATCGAGCGCTTGTTGCGCCCGGTGGTGATGTGGTTGACCGAGGTGTCGTCGACGAAGCGGTTGGCCACCGCCCAGTTGCGCTGGAACGCGCCGCCCAGCGGCTCGACGGTGATCACGTCTGCGCCGATATCGCCCAGATGCTGCGCCGCGGCAGGGCCGGACAGGAAGTGGTTGAAGCTCAGTACTCGGATTCCGTCAAGCGCGCCCATCGTGGTTCCTCTCGTGTTGCGAGACAGAGCCTAAGGCAGACGCGGCGAGCCGGGAATATATCCAGCTATGATAATGCCGGGGTGGAAAATTGACCTATCGAATAGTCTTCAGGGCCTGAAGAGACGCGGCGCCGGCGCCTCGAAGGTCATCCGCCCCGCCTTCATGCCCCAGAGCGGGCGGCCGATCTCGGAGACGGTGGCGGCCCGGCTGGGAGCGGGCAGCAGGACCAGATCCGCAGGCCCTCCGACCGCGATCCGGCTGTCATGGCCCAGCAGGCGAAACGGATCCTCGCTGATCATCGCGAAGCAGGCGGCGAGGTCTTCGGGGCGGCCAAGCTGGGCGACATTGGCGAAAAGATTGGCCATGCGCGGCAGCGAGCAGTCGCCATAGGGCGTGAAGGGATTCAGCACGTTGTTCGTCGCCACGGTGCAGCGCACCCCCGCCGCGTGAAAGACATGTGCCGGGGCGACACCGCGCGGCACCGCGTGGTCATGGTCGCGCCCGGTGATGAACAGGTCGGTCGCCGGCAGCACGGTCAGCGCAATGCCGGCATCGCGCAGCAGGGCTACGCTTTCGGCAAGCCGCTCCGGCGGCAGCATCGAAAGCTTGGTGACGTGCCCGATGGCGACGCGGCCCTGCATGTCGTGGGCAATGGTCTGGCGCGCGACCTCGTCGAGGTGTCGCCAGCTCGTGTCGAGGTCGAAGTCGAGATGAAAATCGAGATCCACGTCGAACGCCCGCGCCATGCCGAAGATCCGCGCAATCTGACCCTCTGGGTCGCTGTCGGTATAGGGGCAACCGCCGAGCAGGTCAGCGCCCTGCTCCAGCGCCGCGCGCAACAGCTCTTCGGTGCCGGGGTAGTTCAGCAGGCCTTCCTGAGGGAATACGCAGATCTGCAGGTCGAGCGCCCAAGCGTAATCGGCCTTGAGCCGTCGCACGGCCTCGAACCCGGCCAGACCGATCACGGGATCGATCTCGACCTGCGTGCGGATCAGGGTGGTGCCCTGCCCAATGGCCTTGTCGAGCACCTGCGCGCCTCGGGCATAGACATCCTCGGTGGTGAAGTCGCGCTTGGCGGTGGTCACCGCCTCGAGCGCGCCCCGGAGGTCGCCCGAGCGGTTCTGCGCCCGCTCGAGGATGCAGGCCTTGTCGAGATGCAGGTGACTGTCGGCAAAGCCCCGGATCAGCAACCCGCCGACCGCGTCGCGTTCGGGCGCATCGCTGGCGATGGTGGGCGCGATCTCGGCAATGCGCCCGTCCTTCACGCCCAGGTCGACCGGTGCAGCGCCGTCTTCGAGCCGCGCGCGGCGGATCACCAGATCGAGGCTCATCGCGGCACTGCCCCTGCCACCGTGGTCCATGTAAGTTGCCGCATTGTCTGACCTCATCTGCGTCGGCTGGTGTCCCGCCGGATTACGTGGCTGCCGCGTGGCGCCTGTCAAAACCCCTGCCGGGACATCGCGCGCATTTGCACCGAACCGGAGGCGCATCGCTCGCCTTGCCGGCAGTCCCTGCAATTGCTGTAGGAAATCGCGCCCCGAAGGTCTAGCACGGGCGGGACAACACACCTGCCGCACTCGCCGAGGAGCCCCCATGTCCACGACCCTGTCCATCGATCCCGAAACCCTCGGCCCCGAAGCGCGTATCGTGCACGACTATCTCGAGGCCTCGATGGTGCCCGACCCCGAGCGCGCCGCGACCTACATGGCGGATGACGTGGTCATCACCTTTACCGGCGGGCGGGTCTATCATCACCCCTCGGGCCCGGCCGGGTTCAACGCCATGCGCTACGCCTGGGTGAAGAAGGACATGCGTCAGTTCGACGTGGCTCAGGGCGCCGAGGGCACGGTGGTCTATTCCACCGGCTACCTCTACGGCGAATGGCATGATGGCACGGCGTTCGAGGGCAACCGCTATGTCGATCGCTTCGTGGTCGAGAACGGCAAGATCGTGAAGATGGATGTCTGGAACGACAGCGCCGAGCGCATCCTCTCCGCACGCGGCATCGAGGCCTGACGCTCGCGGGACGCGGCTCCGAACCGCATCCCGAAAAGCTCAGAGCTTGATGTCGTTGAGACGCTGGTCGCCCGGCAGCTTGGAGCGCTCGAGGATGATCTGCGAGATCGCCCGCGCCCGCACCGGCGTCAGGGCCGCCATGATCGGGGCGGCGTCACGCTCGTTCATTGTGCCGAGCACCATGACCGAGACCTCGATGTCGAGATCGTTCATGATCGCCGCGGCGTCCTTGGGCTTCATGTTGCGATAGAGCGCCACGAGCCGGTCGACATCCGACGTATGCGCCGCCTTCACCTTGTCGAGCAGCGCCTCGAGCTCGGTCTTGAGGTCCGCGAGCCGCTGCTGCTCGACCTCGAGCGTTTCCGCGGTCAGATCGAGCTCTGCCTCGCGCTTGGCATGCTGCTCTTTCTGTGCTTCGAGCAGTTCGCGCTCCTGCTGGATCGAGGCGAGCAGCTCTTCCGGCGCCTCGCAGACCTTCGGCTCGGGCGTCGCCGCCGGGCTGTCGGCATCGGTGGCGGCAGCGGAGGCGGCGCTCACGAAGGGCGTATTGTCGTCGGCGCCGGCGCTGGAAAAGCCGGGCTCATCCATCAGCGTGACGCCGATCTTGGCCACGACCGCAAGGGCGAGGCCGGCGAGAACGAAGGTGATCGGACGCATTCGGGATCAGGCCTCGCGCTGCCGGACGGTTTCGAAGAAGCCGCGCACCAGTTCGGACTTGCCCGAGGCCTTGGTGGCGCCGGCCGGGCGCGTCGGGCGCTCGCGGGAGGTGCGGAAGGACGGCTCGGCGCGCGTCATCTCCGGCTCACGCTCACGCTGGGGCCGCGGCTTGGGCTCGGCCTGCTGGCCCAGCGAGCGCAGCACCGACACGGTGCTTTCGCTCCGATCCACGGCCTCGGAAAAATTGCCGATCATCGGCTCCATTTCGCGCAGGACCCGCATCAGGCTGCGAACACGCCGATCCACCACCCAAGCATAGGTCAAGGTACCCACAAGCAACACAAGAATTGCGATATCAATCACGAAGGTCATCGGGGGAGTCCTTTTCTTCGTAGAGCTTTTCGGAGAGTTTCAGCGCGATCCGCCCATTCTTGCGGTGGCCGACCTCGGCGCGGGCAATCTCCTTGCCGGCGCAGCACAGCGTCACCGGATCGTCGACCTGGATGCCAAGGTCGAGCACCTGTCCGGGCGCCCAGGCCAGCACGTCGCGCATCGGCAGCACCGCCTGCCCCATCACCGCCGACATCGGCACGTTGGTGCTTCCGAGCATGTCGGTCATCTTGAGCCGCCAGCCGCTGTCACCGCCGAGCTGTCCGCCGGTGAATTGCTGCGACAGGATGTGGCTCACCTTCTCGAACGCGGTGTTGGGAAGCACAAAGACCATCTCGCCGATCCGACCTTCGATGTCGATTGTCAGCCGGGCGCGCACGCAGGCGCTGGTCGGCGGTGCAAGAAGCAGCGCCTTGGGGTTGGTCTCGAGATGGCTGATGTCGAAATTCACCGGCGTGACCTTGGCGAAGGCGTTCGACAGTTCGGTCAGTACCGTCTCGGTGAAATTCTGACCGATGCGCTTCTCGATGCTGGTGAAGTTGCGGGTCTTCTTCTCGCCGGTGGCGACGGTCCGCCCGCCGAAGGTGATCTCGATGATGCCGAACAGCAGCTCCGGCGTCATGATCGCAGCGATGGTGCCGCCCCACTCCTCGGCCGTGGTGACCGAGATCAGCGAGGGGTCGGGCTGATCCTTGAGCGCATCCTGACAGCTGAGATAGTCGATGCCGCCGAGGCTGACTTCGGCCATGGCGCCGAGATAGCTCTTCAGCGTCTGCGCCAGAGACAGCGAGAAGCGGTCGAACACCACCTCGAGCATCGGCAGCCGGGCGTAGGAAAGCTTGGCGCGCTCGACGATCAGCTCCTCGACGGCGCGGGTGTCGGGGGTGAGGGTGCGTGCGGTGCTCATTGTACGATCAGGTCCGCGATGAGGAACTCCTGCGGCGCGTCGCTGTCCGAAATGGCGCGGGCACGGCGCAGAAGCTCGGACTTGAGCCGCACCAGCCCGATCGAACCCTGCAGGTCGTTCTCGTTGAGCTGCCGAAGGTATTCCTGGAAGCTGTCGCGCAGGAAGAGCTTGCGGCTCTCGATATTCTCGGCGCCTGAGACCCGGTTGTCATAGGCCAGCGCCAGGTTGAGCTTGAGAAAGCGCGTGGTCTGGCGCCCGGTGGCGGTGGTCGCGGTGATGTTGACGATGATCTCCTGGAACGGTGTCACAACGATATGCTCGCCCGGCAGCCCCGCCGGGGTCGCGGGAGCAGCGCCGTGCCCGTCCCCGGCCGCGTGATCCTCGGCGGCATCCTCGCCAGAGGCGGCTGCCTCGTCCTCGGGATCGTCCGCCAGCCCCACGAGCTCCATGGCGCCCTGCGGTCCGACCGACGCCACGAAGCCGCCCGCGAGGGCCACGACGCACAGCAACAGCAGCGCAACGATGCGCAGCAGCGTCTTCTTTTTCGGCGTCTCAGCGTCCTGGGATGTCCCGGTTGAGTCGGCCATCGCCCCTGTTCTTCGAAGTTGTTCTAATCTTGCACCACAATGCGCAGAATGACGGTTTAAAGCAAGTATAAAAGGTGAGCTAGTTCTTGCCGGTCAAGAATAATTATGGTTATCCTTGGGCAAGACTGGGGAATAGGCAGAACTTCGCGTGCAGGGCATTCTAGACAATCTGAAATCGTTGGGGTGGAAACGTCTTACGGTGCTCGGCGGAGCTGGCGTGGCGATGGTTTTCGCCATGTTCTTCGGGCTTTCCGCGGTGACGACACCGGATTACGTGGCGCTTTACCGGGACCTATCTCCTGCCGAAGCGGGGCGCATGGTCGAATCGCTCGAGCAGGCCGGAATTCGTTCGCGTACCGACATGGCGGGCACCGCGGTCAGCGTTCCGGGCGAAGACATGGCCCGGGCCCGGATGCTGCTGGCCGGCGCCGGCCTTCCGAATGACGGCACCCCGGGCTGGGAGATCTTCGACGAGGCCAGCGGGCTCGGCATGAACACCTTCATGCAGCGGGTGAACCGCGCCCGCGCCATGGAAGGCGAGCTGGCCCGTTCGATCCAGACCATCGACGGGGTCGAGGCCGCCCGCGTCCATCTGGTTCTGCCCGAGCGCGAGCCGTTCTCGCGCGAACGCCCGCGCCCCTCGGCCTCGGTTATCGTGCGCGGCTCGCGCCAGGTCGGGATGCGGCAGGCCCGCGCGATCCGGTCGCTGGTCGCCTCGGCGGTACCCGATCTCGCCCCCGCGCAGGTCACCGTGCTGTCGGCCACCGGCGAGACCATTCTCTCGGAAGACGGCGAGGCGGGCAGCGAAGCTTCGCTGCAATCGGCCCGCGCCCAGATCGAGGACCGGCTGGGACAGCGCATCGCCCAGATCCTGAGCGCCCGCGTCGGCGCCGGCAACGCGCGGGTGCAGGTCAGCGTCGATCTCACCACCGAGCGGCAGGTGGTGCGCGAGCAGACCTACGACCCCGATCAGCGCGTCGTGCGCTCCACCGAGACCCGCGAGGAAACCCGCGAGGACCAGACCGCGGCGGGCGGCGAGGTCGGCGTCGCCGATGATATCCCCGCGGCGCTGGCCGCCGACGTGCCGGGCAACAACCGCAACACCGCCAACAGCACCAACGAGATCGTCAATTACGAGATCGGCGGCACCTCCTCCGAGACGGTGCGCGAGCCCGGCGACATCGAGAAGGTCTCGGTCGCGGTGCTGGTGAACGGCATCTACAACGTACAGGACGGCGGCGCTGTCGACTACGAAGAGCGCAGTCAGGAAGAGCTGCAGCGGCTCGAAGCGCTGGTCCAGAGCGCCATCGGCTTTGATGAGGCGCGCGGCGACAGCGTCGAGGTGGTGAGCCTGCGCTTCATGGATTACTCGATGGATGTCGGCGAGCCGGTGTCGCGCAGCTTTGCCCAGACGCTGACCGAGAACACCGGCACCATCCTGCGCGGCGTCTTCGCGCTGGCGCTGGTGGCGGCAGTGCTCGCTCTGGGCGTCCGACCGGCGCTGAACCGGGTCTTCGACCAGCCGGCGATTGCCGAGGGCGGCAGTGCCGATCTGCCCGGCCTTGCGCCCTCCGGCAACCTGCCCGCCACCACCACGGGCGAGAGCGCAACCGCGTCGAACGCGCAGGGCGCCGGGGAGCGACCGGTCTACCAGAGCGGCACCGTGCTCGACCCTCTGCCCCCCGGCGCCGAAGAGATGGTCGAACTGGCCGCGGTCCAGGGCGGCGTGCCGCGCGGCCTGATCAACACCGTGAGCGAGCTGATCGAACGCGAGCCAGAAGGCGCGATCACCGTGGTCCGGTCATGGCTTGCTGAAGGACCGAACGCATGAGCTTTGTCTTCGACCGCAACTTCGATGCCGAGTTCGACGCCGCCCGCCGCGGCGAAGAGCCTGTGATCGGGGCGGTGTTCACCCGGGCGCAATTCGAAGAGGCCGTGGCCAACGCGCGCCAAGAGGGCTTCGAGGCCGGTGTCGCGCAGGGCCAGACCGAGACGCTGCAGGCGACCGAAGCCTCGGCCAGCCAGCGTCAGCTGTCGGCGCTCGAGGCGGTGACCCCTGCCCTGCGCCAGCTCATCGACGATGCCGACCGGCACCACGCCACGCTCGAGCTCCAGATGGTGGGCTTCGTGCTCGAGGTGTTCGAGCAGCTCGCCCCGGATGTCTCGGCGACACTCGCCACGGGTCAGGCCGAGCGCGAGGCGAAGAACGCCGTGCGCATGGCGCTCGGCTCGGCGGTGCTGCGGATCTGGTTCGCCCCCGGCGCGGTCGAGAGCTCGGGCGCCGAGGTGCAGCACGCCGCGCGGATCGCCGGGCTTGGCGGGCGCATCGACATCAAGGCTGATCCCGATCTCGGCCCCGGTGACGTGCGCGCCGAATGGGATCACGGCGTGATGGCCTACAGCTTCAAGGACATCTGCGCCCGCATCCTGTCCTCGCTGGGCCAGACGCGGGACGAGATCGACCGAAGCCTCGAACAGGACAGGCAGGAGAGCAGGACATGAGCGAAGAGCTCGGAGACGACGTACAGGACACCGTGGTGCAGGCCGTGGCCGAAGAGGCCGCCGCCGAGCAAGCCAGCAAGGGCGGCGCCAACAGCATCGACGCGATGCTCAACGTGGGGCTCAACGTGCAGATCGTTCTGGGCCAGACCCGGATGCCGATCGCCCAGCTGCTCAAGCTCAGCCGCGGCTCGATCATCGAACTCGACAAGAGCATCGGCCAGCCGGTCGAGGTGGTCATCAACGACCGGCTCGTGGCGCGCGGCGATCTGGTGAAGCTCGAGGATGACCGGCTTGGCGTCTCGCTGATCGAGATCGTCAAGGATT
Source organism: Salipiger bermudensis (assembly GCF_017309175.1). NCBI lineage: Bacteria > Pseudomonadati > Pseudomonadota > Alphaproteobacteria > Rhodobacterales > Roseobacteraceae > Salipiger > Salipiger bermudensis. Next base: position 28,200 of record NZ_JAEKJV010000016.1, read on the forward strand.
ACGTGTCCGAGAAATGATCCGGTGCGGCGGCCTTTCCAGAGCGGTCCTTCTCTGCCTGCTGGCAGCGGGGCTGTGCGGGCTGGCCGCCACCGAAGCCCATGCGCAATCGGCAGGCTCGGACCTGTTGGGCGCCATCGGCGATGCGCTGAGTTCGGCGCCGGCGGGCTCGGACGAGCGTGCCACACTCTCGGGCCGCATCATCCAGCTGATCGCTGCGATGACGGTGCTGTCGCTGGCACCGGGGCTGCTGGTCATCATGACCAGCTTCACCCGCTTCGTGATCGTGTTCTCGATGCTGCGCTCGGCGCTCGGCCTGAATCAGTCGCCGCCCAACATGGTGCTGACCTCGATGGCGCTGTTCATGACCTTCTTTGTCATGCAGCCGGTCTTCGAGGACGCCTGGGAAGGCGGCGTCCAGCCGCTGATGGCCAATTCGATCACCGAGGAGCAGGCCCTGATGCGGGTCGGCGAGCCGTTCAAGCTGTTCATGTATGCCAACACGCGCGAGAAGGATCTGGCGCTGTTCCGGGACATCGCGGCGCGCAGCGAGGGCACGGTGCCCCCCGAGGAAAGCGCACCTGCGCCGCAGAGCGCCGAGGATGTCGGCTGGCGCGAACTGGTGCCGGCCTTCATGATCTCGGAGCTGCGGCGGGCCTTCTCGATCGGCTTCCTGATCTACCTGCCGTTTCTGGTCATCGACCTGATCGTGGCCTCGGTGCTGATGAGCGCGGGCATGATGATGCTGCCGCCGGTGCTGATCTCGCTGCCGTTCAAGGTGATCTTTTTCGTCCTCATCGACGGCTGGTACATGCTGGCCGGGTCTCTCATGGAAAGCTATCTCCCGCTCGCGGGCGGCGGGTAGCGTAAGGAAGGGTGCAGACTATGGCCGTTGCAGACATCAAGCGGACGACCTCTTCGTCGACGGGCTCGGGCAAACCGGCGCGGCGCCCGAAGAAGCTGACCGGCCCGCAGAAGGCGGCCGTGCTGTTCCTGTCGCTGGGCGAGAAGCGCGGCTCGGCGCTGCTGCAACAGCTCGACGACGAGGAAATCCAGCAGATGACCCGGGCGATGTCGGGCCTCGGCTCGATCTCGTCCGAGACCGTCGAGCAGGTGCTGACCGATTTCGTGCAAGACATCACCAATGGCGGCGGCGTCGTCGGCTCGTTCGCGGCGGCCGAGAACCTGCTGCGCTCGCTGATGCCGGGCGACAAGGTCGACGGCATCCTCAAGGACATTCGCGGCCCGCTGAAGGAGCGCGATCTCTGGGCGCGGTTCAACACGCTCTCCGAGAACGTCATCGCCAACTACCTCAAGGGCGAGCACGAGCAGACCATCGCGGCGATCCTGTCGAACGTGAACACCGACGTGGCCGCCAAGGTGCTGCCGATCCTCGGGCCGGAAAAGATGCACAACGTGGTCGAGCGGATGATCCGCATGGAGGCGGTGCCGCATCACATGATGCAGCAGATCGAAGAGTCGCTGCAGGCCGACATCATGAACGCCGGCGCCCAACCGACCACCGCCGAGCAGCACCAGCGCATGGCCGACCTGTTCAACAAGCTCGACCGCAACGCCTTTGACAACATGGCGCCCGAGCTCGAGGACAAGATCCCCGATACGTTCAACGCCATCCGCGCCAAGATGTTCACCTTCGAGGATCTGGCCAAGATGGAGGCGATGGACCTCGCCAAGATCATGCGCGGCGTGCCGGGCAACACCCTTCCGACGGCGCTGCGCGGCGCCACCGATATTGCCCGCGACGCCTTCCTCAACGCGCTGCCCGCGCGGTCGCGCGACATGCTGACCGAAGAGATGGAGAGCATGGGGCCGGTGCGGCGGCGCGACGTGAACGCGGCGCAGGCGCTGATGCTCGACTACGCCCGTCAGCTCGCCGACGACGATCAGGTCCGCCTGCCCTTCGGCGAGGACGAAGAGGATATCTTCTGAGGCGGAGCGCGCCCCCGGGCTTTAGCGGGTCTTGTAGCCGCTGAAGCCCTGGATCGCATCGATGTCGATGGTCGCGGGGATATAGCTTCCCGACGCAGCGCTGAGCGCACCCGAAAGCAGGGTCACGGCGGCGTTCGAGCTGGTGGCGATGTCGGATGTTGCATCGCTGATCGCCACGTAGCGTCGCACCAGATCATCGACCACGTCCGGATCCGACAGTGTCTCGAGGTCCAGCCGGTCGTTGATGATCGCCGCTTGCCTGTCGATGTCGATGCCGGCCAGCGCTTCGGGCAGGCCAAAGGCGGTGCGAAAGAACTCGGACAGGTCGCTGTCGCGCAGGATGTCATAAGCCGAGTTGATGCTGCCGGCCTTGCGTCGGAACTCGAGCACCGTGCCGATGGCTTCGTTCTCGTCGCCCTTGCCGTTGACATATTGCGTGTCGACATACTTGTCGACGACCGCCGCTTTCCAGCTGGCGTCAAGGGTGTTGAGGTTGCCCTGCCCCGCCGGGCCGAAGCCCATCGCGTTGTGGAAATCCTTGAAGCGGGAATCCGTCAGCCGGTTGACCAGGGCGCTGCTGTCGTTGATGTCGCTCTCGAGGACCTTCTCCATCATCGCCTTGCCGAAGATCTGGTCCTCGAGATCGTAGGCTTTCATGACGAAGCTGTAGAGACGGTAATCCTCGGTCAGATCCTCCACATTCTCGACATTGCCGATGTTGTCGAGGAAATACGCGATCTCGCGCGCGTGCTGCGGCTCGTTGCGGATCAGCTCCTGATCCTTGTCCTCGGTCGCGTTGACCAGCTGCAGCGCCACCGAGCTTGACATGCCCGCGATCGAGATCATGCGTCGACAAGCTCCGATTGCTGCGGCCCGAAGACCTCGTCCTCGCGCTTCATCAGCGGGCGCAGGTCGCGTAGCGCCGTGAAGTACTCGCCCTTGCTGACGTTGTTGGCCGCCTCGAAGACATGCGACCGCAACTCGCTGCCGAACACCGGCACCAGCTCGGCCAGGCGTGTCTGGATCTCCTTGAGCAACCGCTCGCGGCGGGCCGGCTCGATCAGCGCATTCTGGATCAGAAAATACACGATCCGGACGGGCGTCGAGGCCGCATCCGGTTTCAGCAGATCCGTTTCGCGAATGATGTCGGCGCGGTTCTCGACGGTGATCGTCGATTTGCGACCGCCATTGCGCATCATGCAGCCGTTGACGACGAAGCGTTCAAACGGCTTGAGCGTGAGATTGAGTGCCATCTTGAGTCACCGCTGCTGGAGTCGGGCGCTGGCCGGAAAGGCCGCCGAGAATGTTCTGGTTCACGTCGATCAGGGCCGGAAGGCCGTCGCCGCCGCCGATCACCACGCCGCAGGTGCGATCAACCCACATGGCGATCGACAGCAGGTTGGCGCGCAGCTCGGTCGGAAGCTGGTTGTTATCATCGGTCAGGTCGGTGCGGAGCCTGCTCCACAGGACACGGTTCTCCGCCACTGCGTCGCGCAGGCCGTGTGCCAGAACTGCCGTGCGTGCGAACTTGTCGCGCGCCGCCAGCCAGTTGGCGCGATGCTGCTCCATGCTGCCAGTGATGCGGGCGAAGACGCGGGCTTCGATCTGCTTCGGCGAGGCGCTTTCGCGGATCGTTTGTTTGTATGCCGAGATGCTCATTCCATTACTGCCTTTTCTCCCCCGGCTCCTTGCGGGGTGTTCCATCACGCGGGCCCGGTTGATCCGGTGCTCCGTTGGTGAGAGGGCGCCCGAGGGCGCCCCCCGATTGTCAGGTCAGCCGGTGGCCAGAGCCACCGTGCTGGATCAGCGGAAGAGCGACAGGATGTTCTGCGGCGCCTGGTTGGCGATCGACAGCGACTGGGTTGCCAGCTGCTGCTGCACCTGAAGGGCCTGAAGACGGGCCGCTTCCTCTTCCATGTTGGCATCGATCATCGAGCCGACGCCGGCGTCGATGTTGTCAACCACCGAGGAAAGGAACTCCTGCTGGTTCTCGAGGGACTTCTCCGACTGGCCGAGCTTGGTGGCGATGTCGGTCACGGCGCCTGCAACACCTTCGGTCGACGCCAGAACGCCGGCAAGGAATGCCTCGCCGGTCGCCGCATCAGCGTTGGCCGCAAAGCCCGTTGCGATTGCCTCGAAGTTGGCGACCTGCTTCTGCACGTCGTAGGTGTCGACCGTGATCGAGGTGGTCGCATAGGTGCCACCGGCACGGGTGATGCCGGTCACGACATTGCGCGCCACCGGAGCGGCACCGCCCGAGTCGCCAGCGGAGGTCAGGGTACCGTCCGCGGCTGTAACAGCTGCCGCGGTGCCTGCTGCGGCACCTGCCGCCAGCATGTCGTCGCCATTGAAGGTCGACTGCTGCAGAGTGGTCTTCATCTGCTTGACCAGCTCGTTGAGATCATTCTCGATCTCGGCCTGGCCACCGGTAGCGCCCTGCGCGAATGCCACCTTGTCGAGGAACTGCTGCCCGAGGTCGTTGATGGTCTCGGCACCAAGGCGCGCGGTGGCGACCGAGTTCTTGGTCAGGGTCAGGCCTTCGTTGATCGACGCGTAGACCGAGCTGTCGCCCTTCATGGTCTCGGAGATCTGGAAGTAGGCGGCGTTGTCCTTGCCGGACTCGACCTTGAGACCGGTGGAAATGCGGCTCTGCGTGCTCTCGAGGTTCGAGTTGATCTGACGCAGGGTCGACAGTGCGCTCATCGCGCTTGCATTGGTATTGATGGAAGACATTTTAACTGCTCCGAATTCTATCGTTACTGCCCGTCATTCTGACGGAAACCTATATTTTAAGCGGGACGACCCGCCAGACCGGTGCAACCGGGCTGGCGGATCAGGACGTTGCGGATCAGCGGAACAGCGACAGGATGTTCTGCGGCGCCTGGTTGGCGATCGACAGCGACTGGGTTGCCAGCTGCTGCTGCACCTGAAGGGCCTGCAGGCGGGCCGCTTCTTCTTCCATGTTGGCATCGATCATCGAGCCGACGCCGGCGTCGATGTTGTCGACCACCGAGGAGAGGAACTCCTGCTGGTTCTCGATCGACTTCTCCGACTGGCCGAGCTTGGTGGCGATGTCGGTGACATTGCCAACTTCGGTTTCGGTCGCGGCAAGCACGCCGGCGAGGAAGGCCTCGCCGTTGGTCGCGTCGGTCGCGTTGGTTGCGAAGCCATTCGCGACCACGTTGAAGTTGTCGACCAGCGACAGCATGTCGTAGGTCCCGACCGAAATGTCGGTGGTGCCGTAGGTGCCGGCACGGGTGATACCGGTCACGACATTGCGCCCGGTGACATCCGCATCAGACGTCGCGGTGGTGATGACACCGGTGGTGCCGTCGATCGTCGCCGCCGTAAGCGTGGCACCTGCGCCGAGCATGTCGTCGCCATTGAAGGTCGACTGCGACAGCGTCGTGGTCATCTGCTTGACCAGCTCTTTGAGGTCGTTCTCGATCTCGGCATGGCCGCCGGTGGCGCCCTGCGCGAAGGCCACCTTGTCGAGGAATTCCTGCGCCAGACCGTTGATGGTCTCGGCGCCGAGGCGCGCGGTCGAGATCGAGTTCTTGGTCAGGGTCAGGCCTTCGTTGATCGACGCGTAGACCGAGCTGTCGCCCTTCATGGTCTCGGAGATCTGGAAGTAGGCGGCGTTGTCCTTACCGGACTCGACCTGAAGGCCGGTGGAGATCCGGCCCTGGGTGCCCTCGAGATCCTTGTTGATCTGGCGAAGGGTCGACAGCGCGTTCATCGCACTGGCGTTGGTATTGATAGAGGACATTATTTTCTGCTCCGATTTCTATCGTTGTCCTTCGTCTTTCTGACGAAAACGGTCCTGCCGTATCGCAGGCGTAACACGCGAAATCGAAACAGTGTAAAATTTTGGTTCTGTCGATTTAGATCGACTTGTCGAACCGTTGCGAGGGAGTCACAGGTCCTTCCTTGGGTGTGCCGTCACGATCATAGAGGCCGCGAAGGCTTTGACGATCCCGGATTCTTTCAATTTCCCGCGCAACATCCCCTGTGGCTTGGGTCATTCGCTTCAAAAGCGCCAGATCGGTGTGGATAAGATCGCGCAGATCGTCGAGTTTCTTGCGCAGTTTCTGGCTCTGCGGGTCGTCACGCCCGAGATATTTTTCCGCGGATCCAAATGCCGTCTCAATTTCGCCAAGAAGCTCGGTTTTGCGGGGATAGAGCTCTTCGACACGCGCCAATTGGCCCTGCCCGATGGCGGCAATCTCGTCCCGTAGCAGCCGGGCCAGCCGGTCGATCAGCTGCGCGGCCTCGACATGGGTCATCTCGGACATCGGCGTCACTCCATCTCTCGGGTCTGGCTATAGGCGGACAGCGCCCGTTCGAGGCTGGCCGAGAGCCCGGCCCCGCCCTGGTCGACGATCTCGCGGCTGAACGCCTCGGCAAGGAAAAAGCGCCAGTTCTCTTCCGCCTGCCCGCCGCCGAAATCGCCGATCTCGACCTGCTTGAGCATCTCGTCGATCATCTGGGTGAGGAACATCGCCTCGAATTCCTTGATCGCGCTGTTCGGCGCATCGGGCGCCGCGGCGCCGGGCTGGGCGACCTGGGCGCCGGTGACCTGAAGCGCGGCCATGTTCGTGCTCACGTTCATCGCGCGGCTCCTCAGATGATTTCCAGATCGGCGTGCAGGGCGCCTGCGGCCTTGATCGCCTGCAGGATCGAGATCGTCTGCATGGCGCTCAGCCCGATGGCGTTGAGCGCATCGACGAGCCGTTGCAGGCTCACGTCGGCGCCTTCGAGAATGGTGAAATGCGCCTCCTGCTCCTCGACACCCACGGTGGTGCGCGGCACCACCACGGTCGTGCCGCCGATGGTGATCGGGTTGGGCTGGCTGACCACCGGGTCCTCGCGCACCATCACCGTCAGCCCGCCCTGGCTGACCGCCACCCGGTCGATGCGCACGTTCGCGCCGATCACGATGGTGCCGGTCTTGGCATCGACCACGACCTTGGCGATGCTGTCCGGCTCCAGCCGCAGGTTCTCGACCTCCGACAGCACCCCGGGCACATCGCCCTTGCCCGCGCCTTGGATGGCAAGCTCGACCGTGCCCGAGTCCAGCACGCGTGAGGAGTTGCCGCCAAGCCGGTCATTGATCGCGTCCGACATGCGCACGGCGGTGGTGAAGTCCGGATTGCGGAGCGTGATGCGCACCGAGTTCAGCGAGGAGAGCTGGAAATCAACCTCGTTCTCGACCGTGGCCCCGTTCTCGATCCGGGCCACCGTGGGCACGCCCTCGGTGATCGACGCGGCAACGCCCGTGGCCGAGAAGCCCGCCACCGCGATCGGCCCCTGCGCCACCGCATAGACCTCGCCATCGGCACCGGTCAGCGGCGTGACGATCAGCGTACCGCCGCGCAGCGAGGTGGCATCGCCCAGCGAGGACACCACCACGTCGATGGTCGAGCCGAGCCGCGCGAAGGGCGGCAGCATGGCGGTGACCATCACCGCGGCGGTGTTGGTTGTCTTGATGTTGTCATCGGACAGATTGCCGACTCCGAGCCGCTCAAGCATCGCCTCGATGCTCTTCTCGGTGAAGGGCGAGTTGCGCAGGCTGTCGCCGGTGCCGTTGAGACCGACGACAAGGCCGTAGCCGACAAGCTGGTTCTCACGCACGCCCTCGAAGGTGGCGATGTCCTTGATCCGGACATCGGCCAGCGCCGGCAGGGCAAGGCTGAGCGCGCTGATCAGCGCTAAGAGGCAGGCTGCAATCCGCATGGTCTTCCGGTTGGATCGGTTTCCGTTGCCTCAAGATTAAACATGGAAAAGGAGATGTCAGCAATGATTAAATCATGGATATCCATACTATCCTTGTCTTATGCTTGACCACCGGGCTTTAACAAAGCATGATCGTTGCATCCGCTCATGGATAACAAGATCCGAAGGCCCATCGGGAGTGCGTGGTGCATATCTATCTTTACGAGCCGCGGCCCAACGCATTCAAGGGCCTGCTGATCAGGCTGGACGAGGCCCAGTGGGACCCCGTGGCGGTGAACGACGACCTGTTCGACCGCGAGCTGGACCTACTCGGGGCGGATGGCTACGCCGACCGGCCGGTGCTGCTGGCCGAGCATCCGCGTCTGGTAGAGCATATCTCGCGCCTGCGCCGGTCCGGGTGCCGCAACCCGATCCTTGTGCTGCGCGTGGCGCGCGACCCCGAAGCGGCGATGGACGCGCTCGATGCGGGAGCCGATGACGATATCGTCGGGCCGGTGACCGGGCTCGAGCTGCGCAGCCGCGTCAACGCCATCACCCGACGCTTTCACGGTCACGCCGCGGGCACCCTGCGGATCGGCGACATCACCGCCTATTTCGACGGCCGCGACCCCGATGTCGGCGGCCAGCCGATGAAGCTGTCGCAGCGCGAATTGGCGATCTTCCAGCAGATCGCGCTGGCGGCGCCGCGGGTGGTTTCGAAATCGGTGATCTACGATGCGGTCTACGGCATGGCGCAGGACCAGCCCTTCGACAAGGTGATCGACGTCTACATCTGCCGCATCCGCAAGAAGATCGAAGAAATGTCCCCCTTGGGCGACCCGCATATCCGCACCATTCGCGGGCGCGGCTACAAGCTCTCGCCGGAAAGCGAGGCGGAGACCGCGCAGGATCGTCCCGCGCGCCTCCGCGTTGCCGCCGGTTCGGGATCAGCGCATGAAGTTCAGAAAGCTCAGCTGTGACAGCCGGGCGGTGGCCGCGTAGCTGGCCTGAAGCTGGGTCTCGAGCGCAGTGATCGTGGTCGCCGCCTCGTAGCTGTCGACCTCGACCATCTCCGCCACCCGGTTCTTGTAGAGGTTGGCCCGGTCTTCCATGCGGGTATTGGCCTCGTCGATCCGTGCAGAGGCGGTGTCGAGCTTCATCCGGCTGTCGAGCAGTCCCGAGAGCCCCGCACTGAGGCGATCGTTGGCGGTCGAGATCCAGGTCTCGTAGGCGGCGGGATCGTCGATCTTTGCAACATCGGTCGCGGCCAGCATCGCCAGCCCCTGGAACACCTGCCGGAACGCCTCGTCATTGGCCTGCACGCCGTAGGTCACCGTGATGCCGTCACCGATGCCCACCGACATCGGCGCCGTCCCGGTCGCGCCGGTGAAGAACAGCCCATCAAAGGTCTGATCCGGATCGGCGGCGGTGTTGTCGAAGAGGGCGTCGAGCTCGGCGATGCGCGCTTCGGCATCGGCGGCGGTGTCGAGGCCACCGGCGAGAATGCCGTCGATCACCGCTTTCGGGGTCAGCCCGGTATCGGCGCGCGCGCTGTCATAGTCCTGGATCGCGGAGGTTCCGTCGCTCGGGCCGGCGAACAGCGGGATGCCGCCGTAATTGACGTTCGCCATCGAAAGCAAAGAGTCCAGAGACGCCTGCGCCTCGGTCTGGATCCCGGCAGCGGTGCCCCCGTTCGTGCCGGCATTGGCGATCGACAGATCCAGTGTCCTCTGAATGGCTTCCCCCATCGAACCGAGCGCGCCGCTCATGGTATCGAGCCGGCCGCCGAGAAGCGTGTTGGCGGCGATCTGCGCCTCGTCGCGTTCGAGCGAGGCGTTCAGGTTCAGCGCCTCCGAGGCGCTCGGGCCGAGGGATTTGTAGATGTCGCTCTTGACGCCGCTCGCCAACTCCTGCTCGGCCTTGGCGAGCTGGGTCTGCATCTCGGCATTGTCATTGCGCCGCAGAAGGTTGCTGTAGAGCGTCGAGGGGGCACGGGTGAAACCGATCATCGTGAGCTCCGGGGTCAGATCGCGCTGAGCAGGGTGTCGAGCATCTCGGAGACGACCGACAGGGTCTGCGCGTTGGCATTGTAGGATTGCTGGATGGCCGCAAGCTGCTGCAGCTCGTCATCGACATTCACGCCCATGAAGGATAGTCGCGAGCTCTGCACGGCGATGGCGCCCGCCGCGAGGCTCTCGGCCGAGGTCTCGGCGCTGGCGCGGGTGGTGTTCTGACTGGCGATCAGCGTCGAGATGTAGCTCGACAGGCTCATGTTGTCGCCGAGCCCGAGGCTCTCGTCGAAATTCAGCGCGCCATCAAGCGTATCGAGGAAGGCCGTGACCTGCGTATTGTCGCCGGCAGGGCCGGGCGCATCGGCCCCAAGCCCGTCGCGGATGCGCCATAGCGAGCCGCCACTCTCCGGCACCACGGCATCATTCACCGAGATGCGGCTGGCCAGCCCCGGCTCGAACGGATTCGAGAGCGCCGCGCCGTTGTCGGTGATGAGGCCGGCCTCACCAGCGGCAAGGCTGGCATCTGCCGCGACCATGCCGTCGATCAGCGCTCGCGCCACCTCGTCGAGCTGGGCCCGCATCTCGGGCAACACGGTGGTGATCAGCTCGATCTTGCCCGAAAGAGAGCCCTCCGAGATGCCGCGCTTGCCGGCGACGCCGGGCGTGATCTCGATCTCGCCCGCGGTCAGGATGCCGGTGTCGGTGTCGAAGCTCAGGGTCTCCGCCTCGCCCCCCGTGATCAGCGCAGTGCCGCCGCCGGTAAAGATCTCGATGCGGCCCTTGCTGTCGGTGCGGGTGGTGAAATCGATGTATTCGGACAACGCGTCGAGCTCGGCGCCCAGCTCGTCCTGCAGTGCAAGCCGTGCGTCGGCGGACTGGCCCTGACCGGCGAGCCGTTCGCTCAGCCCGGCGATCTTCTCGAGCGTGCTGTTCACCGCCGCCACGTCGGACGAGATGCCATCCCCTGCCCTGTCGAGCGCCGCATCGAGATTGGCGCCGGCACGGTTCAGCGCCTGCGTCAGTTCCTGCGCATCGCCGACCGTCGCCCGCTGCAGCGCGGTGTCGGCGGGAGAGACCGCCAGCAGCCCGAGCGAACTCTGGAAATCGGTCAGCCGGGTCAGCACGGTGTCGGTGCTTTCGGTGTCGCCAAGCAAAGAGGTGTAGCTCTCAAGCCCTGCCGCGATGGCATCCTGCTTTGCCGTGCGTCCGACTTCGCCGCGATACATCGCGTCAAGCGCGCCATCGACGGCGCGGGTGATCTCGCTCACCTGCGCCGCACCCTGGACATTGGTGGTGACCTGGGTCTCGCGCCGCGCGTAGCTGGCATTGTTGGCGTTGGCGATGTTGGTCGAAACGGTTTCTGCCCAGCGGGAGCTGGTGCTCATCCCGCTGCGCGCCGCGTTCAGGGCGGTGATCAGGCTCATGTCGTATTCCTATCCGGCGACCACGCCGATCAGCGCTTGAGGTTCACGGTCTCGTTCAGCATCTCGTCCGCCGTGGTGATGATCTTGGCGTTCGAGGAGTAGGCGCGCTGACGCTGGATCAGGCTGGTGAGCTCTTCGGCGATGTCGACATTGGCCGACTCCACCCCGCCAGAGGTCATCGTGCCGGTTTCGCCGGTGCCGGGCTGGCCAAGGTAGTAGCTGCCCGAGGTGTTCGACGTGTGGAAGGTCGAGTTGTTGCTGGTCTCGAGTCCGTTGGGGTTGGCGAAGGTCGCCAGCGGGATCGAATAGAGCGCCTTGCGGGTGCCGTTGTCGAACACGCCCCAGACATCGCCGAACTCGTCGAACTCGACCCGGGTCAGCGTGCCACTCTCGCTGCCGTTGGGCCTGACCGTCATCGGGGTGTAGTCGCCCGAGAACTGGGTCAGCCCCTCGAAGCTGCCGGGCGCGCCGAGCGCCATGGTGACGACCTGCGGCTCGGTGCCGTTGTCGATCGTCAGGGTCATCTCGCCAGTGGCCGGGTCGAAGGCAAAGCCCGCGGGTGCGGCGGCGGTGACGGTGACATCGCCATAAGCTGCCGGCGCACCGGCATTTTCGCCGGTGTCGTTGAAGCTCATCGTCACGGTGCCATACTCGGTCGTCGCATCCGAGACCGTCACCACCCACTCGTCATCGTTGACGGAGGGCTGGAAGGACAGCGTGAGCCGCTCGGACTCGCCAAGCGCGTTGAAATACTCCGCCGAGGTGACGAAGGCGTCGCCGGGCGTGTCGAGGCCGGTCTCTTGCGACGGCAGGTTGCCCGAGATCGAAACAGCGGTCGTCGCCGTGCCGCTGATCGTCTGGTTGGCGATGTTCACCGGCTCGAGGTCGTTGAAGCTGGCGCGGTCGACGGCGCCGAGGGTGCCGTCATCGCCGTAGCCGAAGCCCATCAGGTAGAGGCCGGCTGCATTGACGAGATTGCCGTCTTCATCGGGTTCGAAGCTGCCCACCCGGGTGAACATGTTGCCGGCGGTATAGGATGCGTCGATGTTCGAATTGACCACGAAGAAGCCGCTTCCGGTGATCGTCAGGTTCGAATTGACCGACGTGTCCATGAAGCTGCCTTCGGCCGTGTTCGAGTGCGTCACTTCCGTGGCGACTCCGGTCGAGAAGCTGCCGGAAGCCGAGGTCGAGCCGGAGGTGACCATCTGCGAGAAGCTGCGCCGATAGCCAACCGTGTCCGCGTTCGCGATGTTGTAGGAGATCTTTTCGACAGCCTTGGAGTTCGCCATCAGGCCGCTGACCCCGGATGCCATCGCGTTGGAAATGCTCATGTCCGCCTCGCCTTTTTTGCATCGGTGATACCTCACCGTTCGTTAACCAAATACCAGATCTCGGTTACACCATGTTTAAAGATCTGTTTGCTTGGCAATTTTTACGCGAATCTTGCCAGAATTTGGTCTTGCGAAGCAAGCTAGTTGAGTTGCTCTGATCCCGGCAAGGTTTCGAGCATCTCCGTCGCACCGTCGATCCTTGCCCGGGCAGTCTCTTCGCGCAGCGGCAGAAGGTCCGGCGCGGCCTGCGTGAGGCTGCGCTGAATGTCTTCCCAGGCGGGCAGTTCTGTCAGCGCCGGAAAGGCGCGCGCGATGTCGGCGGTCTGCGCCATGTCGTCGCTGCGATGCGCCGCGAGCAGGTAGCGGATGCTGTCCGGAAGCGGCATCTCATCGCCGAGCCGGTCGTGCAGCCGGCCATAGGCGGCGACAGCCTCGGGCCAGTCTCCCTCGTCGAAGCGGGCCTGCGCCCGCAGGCGCAGCACCTGCTCAGGGGCCCCGTCGCCATTGGCTCCAAAAAGCTCGCTCACCCGGCCAGCCTGCTCCAGGTAGCGCGCTGACACCATGTCGTAGCGCTCGCGCAGCGCGGCATCGGCCGGTACCAGCGGCTGCGCCAGGAGCGCGCCGAGGGTCTCCCATTGCCCGCCAGCCGACAGCGCCTCGGCCTCCTTCACCTTGAGGCGGTCGAGATGCCCCTCGCCCGGCTCGCTGATGCCGAGGTCCTGCCCGGCGGTGAGATAGTCATGAATGGTGGCGTATTCGCGTGCCGCCATCGTCGTCGCTCCGGCCTTCAGAAAGGTGTCGGCAAGCAGCTCGGCCGCTTCCGCGAAATCGGCGTTGAAGCGGAAGAACGGCGCGATGCGCTCGTGGTTGGCCATGTAGCGCCCGAGCGAGATCTCACGCGAGGCGCCCTTGCGGTAAAGCTCGTCGATCAGCACCCGCGCCTTCTGCCGCGCTTCAAGCGCTTCGGGGCTCTCGGGGTGGCGCACGATGATCCGCCCGTAGGTTTCGACCGCGCTCGCGGCATCCTCGGCGATGAGTTGCAGCGACGCGAGATCCCGCAGCGTCTGCGCTCCTTCCTCGCCCCCGCGCCACATCTCGGCCTCCTGCGCCAGCAGCTCGACCGCCTCTTCCGGCGCGAGAGCGTCGTGTTCGAGCCCGAGGTCGACAAGCGCCCTGCGCGCCCGATGGGCCCAGAGGTCGCTCTCACCCTGCGCCTGCACGTAGCTGTCGAACGCGGCGAGCGGCGCATCTCCGGCCTCTGCGACGCGGCCCAGCAGAAAGTGATAGGCCGACCCGCGCTTGAGCGAGGGATAGGCCTCGAACGCCGCGGCTAGATCCCGGGCGAGCCGCCATTGGCGCGTCTCGATGGCGCATTCAAGCAGCCCGGGCAGAACCCGCTCCTGCACCGGCTTCGAGAACCGCGCCAGACGGGTCACCGCGGCATCGAGCAGCGCACCTGTCTCCTCGCAGCGGCCCTCACGCAGGTGATTCAGCACAAGAAACAGGGGCTGGTCCGCCCACTCGCCGTGGCCCGGCTCGAGCAGCGACCGCGCGCGCTCGGTCAGGGGCCGGTCGAGCGGGTCGATCAGCCCGAGGGCCAGCTCGAAGGCGCTGGCGCGCAACTCGTGGGCCAGCGGCAGCCCCGGCCCCTGTACCCCTCCAAGCACCGACAGCCCTTCGGACGCGAGCCCGTGTGCAAAGTAGAATTCGGCCAGATCGGTCAGCGCGCGGGCCTGCGCCGGCTTGTGGTCACCGGCGTCGCGCAGCTTGCGCATCAGCGTGCGGCGCTCCTCGAGAAACGGCAATATCTCGCGCCGCTCCAGGTAGAGCGGCGGCGGATTGATCACCTCGAGAGGGCTGAGCAGCGCCGGCGAAAAGCGGTCCTCGAGTGTCGAGGCAACGACTCCCGCCTCCCGCTCTGCCAGCGCCGGGGTGGCGCAGAGCAGAAGCGCGACGGCGGCCGCAAACGAGCCTCGAAGAGCGCAAGGATAGGCCACTTTCTTTGATCGCCTCGCCATGATAATACTTGCGTTATCCTAGCAAAGCCCGCATTCTTCGCAAGAAAAGAATGAACCGGCAAACATTGACAGGCATCGTGCATGGATAATTCGACCTACGTCGCGATCTCCAAGCTGACCGCGCTCGAGCGCCAGCTGGACGTGACTGCGAACAATATCGCCAATGCCAATTCCAGCGGCTTCAAGGCCGAGCGCGTGCTGTTCGAGAGCTACCTGCAGAAAGACGATGCCTCGCTCGCCGGCGAGGGCACCAACTACGTGCTCGACCGCGGCTCCTATGTGGATGACACGCCCGGCGTCGTGGTGCAGACCGGCAATCCGCTCGACCTCGCGCTGACCGGTCAGGGCTGGTTCGCCTACGAGATGCCCGATGGCCGCATGGCCTACGGCCGCGATGGCCAGCTCGTGCTCGACGCGCAGGGCCAGGTGACCACCGCCAGCGGCGCCCAGATCCTCGACCTTGGCGGCGCGCCCCTGAACATCCCGCCGGAATTCGCCGCTTCGGTGACCATCTCGGACGATGGCGTGATCTCGTCTCCCGAGGGTGGCGTGATGGGGCAGATCGGCATCTTCGAGCTGCCCGACCGTCAGACGCTGAGCCGTGGCGGCGCCGGCATGTTCGTGCCGAACGCCGAGGCGCAGGGGCTGGCCCCCGACGAGACCGGCTCCAGCGTCATCCAGGGCGCGGTGGAAAGCAGCAATGTCCAGCCGGTGACCGAAGTCACGCGGCTGATCAACATCCAGCAGGCCTATCAGCACGCGCTCAACCTGGTCGCATCGGATGACGAACTGAAAAAAGAGATGCTGACCCGCATCGGACGGAACAGCTAAGCGAGGGACTGGAAGATGAAGGCACTGGGCATCGCCGCAACCGGCATGATGGCGCAACAGACGAATGTTGACGTGATCTCGAACAACATCGCCAACGCCAACACCACCGGCTTCAAGAGCGCGCGGGCGTCGTTCACCGACCTCATCTACGAAAATCAGTCCCGCGAGGGTGCGGTGACCGCCGAAGAGGGCACCACCCGCCCCATCGGTCTCGACATCGGCCTCGGCGTGCGCTCGGTGGGCACGCTGCGCCTGAACACGCAGGGCGGCCTGACCCAGACCGAAAGCCAGCTCGACCTCGCCATCGACGGGCGCGGCTATTTCACCGTCAACCTGCCCGACGGCGACCAGGCCTATACCCGCGACGGCTCGTTCCGGCTGTCGGCAGAGGGGCAGATCGTCAACCACCAGGGCTTCGAGATCGATCCGGGTGTCGTGCTGCCGGACAACACCACCGCGGTCGAGATCAGCGAGACCGGCATCGTCAGCGCCTATGTCGAGGGCGACCCGATCCCGGTCGAGGTCGGCCAGCTGACGCTGACCACTTTCGTGAACGACGCCGGCATGCGGCCGCTCGGGAACAACCTCCTCGAGGCCACCGTGGCCTCTGGCGACGCCATCCCTGCGCTGCCCGGCGATGCCGGTGTCGGCATCCTGCGGCAGGGCTATCTCGAGGCCTCCAACGTCGACATCATCCGCCAGATCACCGACCTCATCCAGGCGCAGCGGGCCTACGAGATGAACTCGAAGGCAATCGAGACCGCCGACCAGATGATGTCGGCCGCCAACCAGATCAAGTAAGCCCATGCTGCGCCGCCTCGCCACCCTGCTCTGCGCCCTGACGCTCACCGCCATCCCCGCGCTGGCCGAGACCACGCAGGTTCTGATCGAGGAACAAGTGCGCAACACCTGGGGCGACACTTTGCCCGTCGAGGCCAGCCTCCAGATCCGCTTCACCGCCGGCCCGGTCGACGAGGCCGAGCTGATTTCGGCGTTCTGGATGGACAAGGACACCGGCAGTTTCCTCGCCAACGCGGTGACAGAGGATGGCATCACCCACCGGCTGCAGGGCCTCGCGGTGGCCAAGCTCAGCCTGCCGGTGCCGACCCGCCGGCTGATGCCGGGCGAGATCGTCTCGGCCGCCGACATCAAGATCGTCGATCTTCCGATCGCCCGTGTCGGCGTCTTTACCCTGACCGATGCCGAGATGCTCGAGGGCATGCAGGTGCGGCGGATGCTGGCGCAGGGCCGCCCGGTGATGCGCCAGTCGGTGATGGAACCGCTGGTGATCGGACGCGGCGACAAGGTGAATATTCTCTATGACGACGGTCGCCTGGTGGTGACCGCCCCGGGCCGCGCGCTCACCGATGCCCATCGCGGGCAGGATGTGCGCATCGTCAATCTGGTCAGCAACAACGCGCTGACCGCCGTCGCCCGAGAGGAAGGGCTTGTGGAGGTGATCCGATGAAAACCCGGCGTGTCACACTTTTCACGGGCTCGGCCCTGACCATCCTTGTCGGTTGCGGCACCCCCGCTTTCGACCGCGACCCGCAGCTCAGCCCTGTTGGTGTCGATCCCAGCGAACTGGCCGCCGCGCGCAATGTCAGCGTGCCGATGCCACCTCCCGAGGCAGTGCGCGTGCCCTACCGCGCCGAGGGCGCCTCGCTCTGGGAGCAGGGGTCGTCGGGCTTCTTCGGCGACCAGCGCGCCACGCAAGTGGGCGACATCCTGACGATCATCATCGAGATCGACGACGAGGCCAGCCTCAGCAACGAGTCCGACCGCAACCGGACCGGCAGCAGCACCCTCGCCTTCCCCAAGTTCTTCGGCTACGGCACCCAGATCGACAAGATCCTGCCCGGCGTCGGTCCCGAGGACCTGCCCGAGGGCAATCTCGTCGACATCACCTCGACCACAGGCGCCGCCGGCGACGGCTCGATCGAGCGCAACGAGGCGATCTCGCTGCGCATGGCCGCGCTCGTCGTGCAGCAGCTGCCCAACGGCAATCTCGTGGTGCTGGGCCGTCAGGAGGTCAAGGTCAACGAAGAGCTCCGCGAGCTGCGTGTCTCGGGCATCATCCGCCCGCAGGACATCAACCGCGACAACTCGATCCCCTACGACAAGATGGCCGAGGCCCGGATCGGCTATGGCGGACGCGGCGCGATCAGCCGTCAGCAGACCCGTGGCTACGGCGAGGACGTGATGGACATTATCTTGCCGTATTAATTCCGGTTTGAGCCATGTTTGCATAAAACTGTCGCCCGAATTGGCGCGCATAACCGACCCTGACCAGGAACATGTGGGATTCGGTTATGAAGAAAGCCTATATCGCCTTTGCGGCCCTGCCGGTGCTTTTCGGGGCCGCCGGTTTTGCGGGTGGGCAATTCATCCCCTCCGACAAGACCCATGGCAGCAAGGAAGCCGCACATGAGGCACCGGCGCAGGGCGCTGGCCACGACGGCGAAGACATCGCGGGGCGCAGCGACGCCGAGAAGGTGCTCGACAAGCTCGCCAGCTCCGCACCCGAGCAGCTTCCCGAGGAAGAGGGCGGCAGCCATGGCCACGCCCCGAGCCAGGCAGATGCCGGTCACGGCGCGAGCCCCGAGCATCAGTCTGCCAGCCTGATCCGCAAGGATCCCTTCGGCGACAGCAGCGTCGTGCGCCTCGGCCGCGTCAGCGTGCCGGTCTACCGCCCCAACAGCGTGACCTACGTGGTCTCGGAAGTCGGGGTCGCGATGCGCGACAGCGAGACCGCCGAGGTCTTCAACGTGGCCGAGAACGCCTCGCGCCTGCGCGACGTGATCCTTGCCTCGATGCACAAGGCGGCCGGAACCTCGGCCCTGCAAGGCCCGAGCATCGACACCGAGAAGCTGACGAAGACGCTTGTCTCCGACCTCAAGGCCGATTTCGGCGAGGGCGTGTCGGACGTGTTGTTCCTGTCGCTCATCAAGGCCGACGTGCCGCGCAGCTGAGGCTGCCCGGCGCGCCGGTCGCGACTCAGCGGATCTCTTCGATCAGCCCGGCGAGCGTGGTCCCGCCATTCGCCATCTGAAGCGTCGCCAGACCGTTCTCATAGGTCATTCCGGTGACCCGTGAGGCTGCATAGGTCTGCGCGGGCACGCTGTTGCCGGCGGCATCCGCGGCCGACACCACCATGTAATAGCTGCCCTCGGGCAGCGGCAGACCCTCGTAATCCATTCCGTCCCACGTGACGTTGTGCAGCTCGCCCGCGCTGCCCGAGAGACCGTCAAAGCTGCGCAGCAGGGTGCCGTCGGCCGATACGATGGACATCGACACGTTGCTGGCCTCGCCCGCAAGCCGGTAGCTCGCCACGGCCGCCCCGCCTGCCTCGAGTGCAAGCTGTTCGGTCGGGGCCACCACGCTGCGCCCGATCAGGTTCAGCCCGGCAATCGCCGACATGCTGGAGAGCTGCGACGAGATTCCCTCGAGATTGTCGTTCACCGCCACCGACTGCTCCACCTGGCTGAGCTGCGCCAGCTGCGAGATGAAGGTGGTGCTGTCCATCGGCTCCAGGGGGTTCTGGTTCTGGATCTGCGCCGTCAGAAGCGTGATGAAGCTCTCGTAATCCTCGCTGAGCTGGCTCATCGAGGAAGAGGCGGTGGTGCCTGCGCCGGTTACATTGCCGGTGCCGAATGGGTCGATCGCCACGGCGCTCTCCTCTCAGTTCAAACCTGGATGTCGACGCCGCCGGACAACGGCAGCACGACCTGTTTCACGTCGACCTCAGGCTCTGTGCCCGCGGCCTCTGCATCGAAGGCAAATCCACCCGCACCCGGGGCGCCCTGCCCCTGCGACTGGCCCTGCCCGGAATTGCGCGCGCCGAGATCCGAGAAGCTCAGCGACCTGGTGTCGACCTGATGCCCGGCATCGCGCAACATCGTGAGCAGCCCGTCGCGATCGGCGCGCAGGGCCGTCAGGACCGAAGCCTGCTCCGCGCGCACCGTGACCTTGAGCGCGCCGGTCTCGTCGGGCGCGAGGTCGATCTCGAGCGAGCCCATGCCCTCGGGCTTCAGCTCGACGCGGATGCGGCCTGTCTCGCTCACATTGGCGCGGACCTGGTTCAGGATCTGCTCCGAACTCGGCGCGGCCGGCATCTGTGCCGGGCGCGGCGCCTCGCTCTGCAGCAACGGCGCGGCCTCGGAGGTGCCCGCCGCCGGCGCGACCAAAGCAACCTGGATCTGCTGGCCGGGCTGAGGTCCGTCCTGCGTGACCGTGCTCGCGGCCTGCACGACCGGAACCACCTGCGGCTGCGCAGCGCGCTGGGTCATCGTGACCGGCGCATCGGCACTGTCGAACGCGGCGCTGTCGAGCCCCGCCTCGGCCTTGCCTCCGGCGCCCTGCGCAATTTCGGAAAGCTGCGCCCGGCGGGTCGGCTGCGCGATCTCTTCCGCCATGCCCAGCACCCGCCCCGCAAGCGCCTGCACCCCCGGCTCGGTCGCCACCTCGCGGGCGAGCCCGGTGGGCTCGCCCTCCAGCGCCGCGCGCAAAAGCGGCACGGCCTCGGCGAGGGTCCGCCAGCCGGCGTCGGGTGCCGCAGGCTCGGGGCGCAGTCCGGCCAGCGGCAACGCCGTCCCGGTGGCCACCGCCTCGGCACGCCGGGTCACGCCGTGCTCGCTGCCCGCCTCAGCCTCCGCGCGCCCAAGCCCGGTCTCGGTCAGCGCCATGCGCAACTGCTCCATCCGCGCGGGGACCGCGGCCAGCGCCGCAGCAAGGTCATCGAGCATCGGCGCGAGAATATCCTCGAGCTCGGCATCCGTCAGATCCGGATCCGCGAGCGCCTCCTCTGCCTCGGACAGGATCGCGGAGAGGTCCGCGCCCTCGTCCCCGGGCACCGTCACCGCATCGCTGCGCAGGAACGCCATGATCGATGCGAAGGCGCCGTCCCCCTCGCCCGCCCGTGCCGTGGCATCCGCGCCCTTGGGCTGGTCCGGCATCGTGCCGAAGATCGAGAGGAATTTCATCATGACAGCACGTTCCGCGAAAAGCCGCAGTCGATCAAGACGCGGCGCAGGCGCATCATCGCGCGCCGTTCGACCTGCCGAAGCCGGTCCTGGGTGATGCCGAGATCGGCGGCGATGTCCGCCAGCGTCTCGGGCTCGGGGGCAAGTCGGCGGCGACGGATCACCGCGACCTCTTCGGGCTCCATCCGCGCCAGCGCATCGTCGATGAGGCGCAGCAGCATCCGGCGCTGGCTTTGCAGGCTGGCATGTTCCTCCGGGTCGGGCTCACTCGAGACAAGAAGCTGCGCCGGGTCGCGCCCGGCGTCTTCCTGATGGGTGTCGAGCGCGAGGGTGCCGCGCGTCGCAAGCTGGACGATGAACACATCCTCGTCCGACAGCTTGCCCATCTGGGCGTCGAGATAGGTGCGCGAGGGAATGTCGATCACCGCCTTGATCCGCGATAGCGCCGACGACACGGCATTGCGCACCCACCACGCGGCATAGGTCGCGAAACGCACGTCCTGCGCCCGGTCGAAACTGTCAGCGGCGCGCAACAAGCCCATCAACCCTTCTGCCGCGAGATCCTCGAGATGCACCGGATTGTCGGTGAACCGCGCCGCGTGCGACCAGGCCTGCCGCGCATGGGAGCGCAGCAACACCTCGAGCGCCGCGCGGTCGCCGCGATCCTGCCAGCCACTGATCGCAGCCCGCTCCTGCTCGAAACTGAGCAGCGGTTCGCGCATCGCGGAGTGATACGACATGGACATCATGAAGAAAACGCAAAGTCATCCTTATCTGCAAGGACAAGTAAGCATAAATCCCAAAATGTCGGAAGAACTTAATGATTTACTGAAGGTTAAAGCGAGCCGCGAGCCGGCTTTGCAGGGTCGGAGTCTGGCGCTCAGGGGCGCCCAGAACCGCACGCAGCACCGCCTCCATCCGGCTGACCCATTCCGGCAGCACCAGCGGTGTGTCGGCCACGCGCAGCAGATCACCGTTCACCATGCGCGGATCGGGCGCGGTGAAGCCCGGATCGAGCCGGGACAGGTAGCCCTGAAGCAGCGGCTGCCAGAGGAAATCGGGCCGCGAGAACAGCGTCGGATCGGGCAGGCGCACCCCCTGCTCGACAACCCAGTGGCGCTCGAGGCTTTGCCCGAGCCCAAGGGCGAAGGCCTCGGTATCGAGCGCGCTGCCCTGCGCCCGCAGGCCCGCTGCCCGGCGCATCGCGGCGTGGGCCACGAGGTAGAGCGCATCGGTCTCGCGTTCCATCGGCAGGCCGGCCTGGTTGAGCAAGAGCTGAAGCGCCTCGCCCACGGCCGCGCCCATGAGCGCCGACAGGTCGGTGTCGCGCTCGGGCAGAAAGAGCACCAGCGTCCCGTAAGGCAGGTCGACCGGGAGTTCCTCTACAAGCACATCCCCGAGCGGCAAGGCCGGGGCGAGCTCGAGCTCGTCGGACATCGCGAGCGGGCGGGTGCAGGACGCGCCGGCCAAAAGGCAGACCGCGCGGACCGGGAGAATGCGGCTGAACATGGTCTCGAAGGCGCGGTAGCCGTCATGGATCGGAAGCGTGACGCCATCCTGCCAGATCAGACTGAGCACCTCTCCGCTTCGCATGTTTGGCCCGTTCCCCGTATCGTGTGCTTGCCTGTCCCCACACTATTTCTGGGGTATGCACCGGGAAAGCCACCAAATGTTAAGCGCCGGACAAGATATAGGCGAACCAGAGGGACAGTGCTCTATATAGGGTGCGCGCACCGGAATGGCTAAGGTGTTGTGTTTGCCTGATAATTCTCGAGAAGCCAAGAGGCTGATAGCGCAAAATCCCTCTCCACATCCTCTGACTTTTCTTAACATTTTGAAAAAAACGTGTGGATATAGTGGAGAAGCGCCCCAAAGGGACACTAGATGTGGTGAAATCTGCAACAGTTAGCCCGGCAGTGCGGACTCACTCTTGCGGGGCCGCTCCCGCCGCTGCCTCGGGATACTGCACGGTCACGCTGATGCGGCGGTTCTCCGGCGCATCGGGCGACCCCGGGTTCAGCGGCTCGGTGTCCGCCAGGCCAGAGATCCGCGTGATGCGTTCGGGGCTGACTCCATTGGCCATCAGCACCCTGCGGGTGGCATTCGCACGATCGGCGGAAAGCTCCCAGTTCGAGTAGGTCGCGGCGCGCGTGTAGGGCACCGAATCGGTGTGCCCGGAGATGGTCAGTTCGTTCGGCAGCTCGACAACCGCATCGGCAATGATCCGGAGCAGGTCGCGGGTGCGATCCTGTATCCGGGCGCTGCCGGTGGCGAACATCGATTCTCCGCTCTTGTCGACGATCTGGATCTCGAGCCCGTTCTCCGTACGGTCAAAGCGCAGGTTGTCGGAGTAGCTCTCGAGCTCCGGGCTGCCGACCACTTCCTGCATGATCTGCTGCTCCAGACGCTCCTGTGCCTCGTCCCATTCCTGCTGGGCGCGTTCGGCCGCGGCCTGGGCGCGGGCGGTCTCCATCGGATCACTGCCCTCGTTGATCGTCGCGCTTTCCTGACGGCCCTCCGGGCGGGTGTCGTACTCGACCTGGATATTCGGGTTGGTGTCGCGCAGCCGGCTGTCGAACACCGCCAGCGGGTTCTCCTGGCCGAAACTCGGGAGCTGCACCGGCGTGGCCGGCCCGTCGGTCCCACTCATCACGCCGTCGTCTGCAAGCACCGTGCCATCGAGCAGACCGTCGCCGCGCCCACCGCTCTGCGACAAGCTCGGGGTGAAGTAGTCCGCCAGCCCGCGCAGCTTCTCTTCGTCAGATGCGGCGAGAATCCAGAGCAGCAGGAAGAACGCCATCATCGCCGTCATGAAGTCGGCATAGGCCACCTTCCACGCGCCACCATGATGGCCGTGCCCGTCATCCTCCTCGATCCGCTTGATGACGATGGGCTGCTCGTTATTTCCTGCCATGCGCTACGTCTTAGTCCTGTCCGATCGGAAGGGTCCGGTCATATTTCCCAAGCCCGGCCTCCTTGGCGTGGGCCGCCTTCTTGCGCGAATAGCTGGGTGCCACGAGCGGAAAGTCCTCCGGCAGGCCAAAGGCGGTGCGATACTCGGCCTCGGTCATGCCGTGCTCGGCGCCGAGGTG
This sequence comes from Salipiger bermudensis, assembly GCF_017309175.1. Classification (NCBI taxonomy): domain Bacteria; kingdom Pseudomonadati; phylum Pseudomonadota; class Alphaproteobacteria; order Rhodobacterales; family Roseobacteraceae; genus Salipiger; species Salipiger bermudensis. Next base: position 51,552 of record NZ_JAEKJV010000016.1, read on the forward strand.
ACGCTTGAGCATCTTGAAGCCACGACCGCAACACAGGCAGTACACCTTGTCTTCGGTCACCGCCTGTTCGAGCGGCAGCGCCGGTTGCATGCCCGCCCGGGCCGGTGCGACCTCTGCCGGCACGTCGTCGAGCTCTCCGGACAGGCGGCGGTAAAGCGCTACGATCTCGTCGGGGGTGACATCGGGGCGCGAAGCGTAGGCCGCCACGATGCGGCTGACCTGCTCCTGCTTCTTATCCTCTGCACTCATGCTGCTGTCCCTGCCTTTATTCTTGTCCTTGTTGGGCCTCGGGTGCTGTTCCCACCTCCGGCCGCAAGTTCATTCGAGGGCTTCTGAAGTATAATTAATCGTCCCTCGTTGTTTTCCAAGCTTATCCTTGAAGCTTCATGGATTTGGCGGCATCCCGCCGAGCCGCGTACGCCGCCGAGACCATGGGATAATCATCCGGAAGGCCCCACTTCTTTCGATACTCCTCGGGCGTCATGCCCAGCGTCTCGCGGAGATGGCGCCGCAATAGCGGACGCCGCTGCCCTGTTTCGAGGCAGAGCAGCGTGCCCGGCCGGTCGTCAGCCCACTGGACCTGCGCCGGTTTGGCATGGCGGTCGCCGATCAGACGTTGCAGAATTTGGCGCAGGTTGATCCTCATTCCCGGCTCTCTTCTTGTTGTTGCTTGTTAATCGCGATGTCGTCTTGGACTTGTCATCAGTTAAGAAATACGGAGGTAAGGTTAATCCTCGGTGAAAAGTTCTGAATTTGTTTGCGAATCCTTGTTTTCCTCTGAAACAGAGGCCGCCCTGACGGTAGCATGAAGAAAAGAGCATCCTTCTCGGTCGTCCTGGAGCGCGACACCGACCGCCGAAACGACTGGGCGGCATTGCTGCGGGCCGCCGGGCTGCGCCGTGTCCTGCGCCGCGCCCGCCCGGCCGAAATGAGCGACCTGATCGCGCCGGATGCGCCGCTCACCGCGATGATCGTCGGGCTCACGGCGCATGGGCCGCGCGATGACGCCATGCTCTCGCTGATCGCCAGTGTAAGAAGGCAGGTGCCGGGCGCCGTTATCCTTGCCGTGGATCATGGCAACCGGCCGCGCGGTGCGGCCGAGGCCTTTGCCGCCGGGGCCGACGATGCGCTGCGCGCCGATCACGATCCATCCGAGCTTCGCGCGCGGCTTGCCGCCCGCCTGCAGAGCGCCACGCAAGGCGGACAGCGTGCCGCCTGGCTGGCGCAGCTCGGGCTGACGCCGCTGGAGGAGCGGATCTTCTCGGCTCTCAATGCGCGGCGGAACGAGATCGTCAGCCGCCCGGCGCTGGCCGAGGCATTGGGCGAGGAGGAATGGCGCTACGGCGACCGCCGGATCGACGTGCATATCGCCCGCATCCGCCGCAAGCTCGACGCCCATTTCGATGGCGCCGTGACGCTCCGCACTGTGCGGTCCCAAGGTTATGTCATGGAAGGCGAGCCGCGGCTCTGACCGAAGTTGTCAGTCCGCGCCCTCGTCGAAGGCCACGAGGTTCGCCGGCGCCTCAAGCAGATTCGGGGTCTCGACTGCGTTGATCATGGTTCCGGCCGTCAGCCCAACCCCGGTCAGCAGCACCACCGCGACGCGCACCGGGGTGAGGAACCGCCGACGCTTGCGCACCGGCGCCTTGAGCTCCGCCTCCGGCACCGGCTCCGGTTCGGGGATCACCGCGCCCGGAGCGACAAACACCCCCTGCGCCGTGATGGTGACCTCAGCCACCCGCGCCGCGCCCGAGAAGCGGGCCCGCAGACCGGCGGGGAACCGTTCCTCGGGAATGTCGATCACCAGAGGCTCGCCCGGCTGCCACCCCTCGACGGCCTTGCGCGGCAGAACGAACCGCGACAGGTCATCGCGAAAGCCGACCTCCTGAACCAGACGGGTGCAGGTCTTGATGTCGACAAGCTCTGGCGCCAGCGCCAGACGGACACCGCGGCGCCCGATCCGCAACTCGCCTTCGGCAAAGAAGCATTCGACTTCCGAGATCGCCTCGGCCGGGACATAGCCCTGCGGGATCTCGGGCGCCTTCGGCCTGGGCTGCCGCTTTGCGCGCACCTCGGAGAGATGCAGCCGCGGGCGCCAGAAGAACGGCTCGGAACTGCGCGCCGGGCTCTTCTGGACGGCCGCGCGTGCGGCCTCCTTCTCGCGGCGTTCACGCGCCTTGCGGTCCTTCTCGAAGTGGTAGTTGATCAGGTAGTCTGCGGCCATCTCGGCGAGATCGTCCTCATCCTCGACCAATGCGAGCAGTTTCTGCTCGTCCGAGAACAAGACGCGGCGGGTCGGGTAGCCCTCGACCGCCGGCACCACGGCGAACTCGCCGGGCCCGCGATCCAGCAAGGCGCCGGCCTTGCGCAGGACCGTGCGGCCTTCCTCGCGATGGTGGAGCAGCATCTCGCAGGTGCCGGCATCATCCAGACACAGCACCAGACCGACCTCCTCGGGCCAGTCCTCGAACACACTGCCGAGGTCGGAAGCATCGAAAAAGTAAGCCAGCTTCTCGGCGATCATGGTCTGCTGTCCCAACTGTCCTTATAATTGCCAATCTATCCTTGTTTATACTTGAAAGAAAGTCAAATTTACTTATGAATTGACATAGATTGCCGGTGTGCCGGCATGGTGACCACAGAGCAGAGACCGCACCCGATGACGATGATACTGGGACTTGCCCTTGTGTTCGGCCTTGTTTTTGGAGGCTTCATGCTCTCCGGCGGCAAGATGGACATTGTCCTGCACGCCCTGCCCTTCGAAGGCATGATGATCGGCGGCGCGGCGATCGGGGCGTTCGTCATCGCCAACAGCGTCGACGTGATCAAGAAATCCGCGGGCGGCATCGTCAAGGTGCTGAAGGGCCCGCGTTGGAAGGCCAAGGATTACGGCGACCTGCTCAACCTGATGTACGAGCTCACCCGCATCTACAAGGCCAAGGGCATCCTGGCGCTCGACAGCCATATCGAGTCGCCGTCCGACAGCGACATCTTCAACCGCTACCCGCGCATCGCGGCGGATCACTTCGCCATCGACCTGATCCGCGACAGCTTCCGCATGCTGTCGATGCAGTTCGACGACAAGTACGCGACCGAGGACGTGATCAACCGCAAGATCAAGAAGCACCATCACGAGTCGCTGGCCTCGGTGCACGCGATCCAGCAGGTCGCCGACGGCCTGCCGGCGATCGGCATCGTTGCCGCCGTGCTCGGGGTGATCAAGACCATGTCCTCGATCGATCAGCCCCCCGAGATCCTCGGCAAGATGATCGGCGGCGCGCTGGTCGGCACCTTCCTCGGCGTGTTCCTGGCCTATTGCATGGTGCAGCCGATCTCGGGCCGGCTGAAGCAGATCGAAGAAGAGGACGGCGCCTTCTACATGATCATCCGCGACATCTTTGTCGCCATGGTCGCGGACCATCCGCCCAGCATCTGCGTCGAGATCGGCCGCGGCAATATTCCGACCCGGATGCAGCCCGATTTCTACGAGGTCGAGGCGGCGCAGAAAGAGTTGCCGGCGGCATGATCCGCCGGGCCCCCCTGCCCTGCCTGCTGGTCTTCGCCGGGATCGCCTCGGCGGCGGACGCCCCCGAGCCGGAAGCGAGCGACGAAGAAGAGACGAGCTTTACCTCCGCCGCGATCGGCGGTCGCTTCGATGCCCTGCCGCCGTCGGAATACGGCTTTCCCGTCGAGATCCTCGCAAGGATGCGCATTCGTCTGGGCGGCGAGCCGCCCGCACCGGAACCGGTGGTCGAGCAGACGCCGGAGCCCGAGCCCTCCGATGGCCACTGACGCCGCCCGGCGCCGCCTCAAGGCGCTCGACGTGATGGAGCGTCTCAAGCGGCTCGACACCGAGCGCGAGGCCCGCAGCACCGCCCAGCTGCGCGACCGGATGAACCGGCTCGATTCGGAAAAACAGGCTCTATTGCACCGTCTTTCTGGTGAATCGCGGATCGACGGCCTCGAGGGTGCCCCCTATCTGGGCCGGTTTATTCGCTCGATCCGTGCCGAGGTCGACCGGATTTCGCACGAAGCCTCCAAGCTCGCGCCCGAGGTTGCCGCCGCCGAGGACCGGCTGCGCGCCGCCTTGGCGGAACAGAAAACCTATGAAATTCTGAGGCTTAAACGTCTCACCGAAGAGCGCGACGCACAGAAGAAGCGCGAAGCGAAGGATCTCGACGAGCTGTCGCTCCTGCGCTGGAAGCGCTGAGACCCCTGTCTGGGAGCTAGTGTCTAACGGTTTTGCAGACACTAGATCTTGCAGAAAAATCTTGCCCGAATCCGTAAACGAAGGCATTCAATTACGGAGAAAAGCCAACAATACTAAAATAAGCGTAACAAACGCTTATGGCACGAGGGCAGAATTGATGACACGACAGGACCGGATCGACCTTCTTGTGGGCGATCACGCGGCCAGATTGTCGGAACGGCTGCAAGCGCACCGCGCCCAGCTGTTTCCCCCGCACGCGCGCAAGGAGCTGCGCAAGTTCACCTCCGGCGAGGTCGCGGCCCTGCTTGGCGTCAAGGATGCCTACCTGCGCAAGCTGCATCTCGACGGCAAGGGCCCCGAGGTCGAGATCCGCGGCAATGGCCGCCGGTTCTACGCGCCCTCCGACATCGCCGAGCTGCGCAAGTTCCTCGAGAAAGGCGCCAAGGCGCCGGGCACGTACCTGCCGGGGCGGCGCGAGGACGACCATCTTCAGGTCATCACGGTGATCAACTTCAAGGGCGGCTCGGGCAAGACCACGACAGCCGCCCATCTTGCACAGAAGGCCGCGCTTGACGGTTACCGCGTGCTGGCCATCGATCTCGACCCGCAGGCCTCGCTTTCGGCCCTGCACGGCTACCAGCCCGAGTTCGACATGCTCGACGGTGGCACGCTTTACGACGCGATCCGCTACGACGATCCGGTCGCCATGTCAGACGTGATCCAGAAGACCTATTTCCACGACCTCGACATCGTGCCGGGCAATCTCGACCTGATGGAGTTCGAGCATGAAACACCGCGCGCGCTGGCCGAGCGCTCGGGCGAGATGTTCTTCACCCGCGTCGGCGACAAGCTCGCCGAGGTGCAGGACGATTACGACCTCGTCATCATGGACTGCCCGCCGCAGCTGGGCTTCCTGACCATGTCGGCTCTGTCGGCCGCGACCGCCGTGCTCGTCACCGTGCACCCGCAGATGCTCGACGTCATGTCGATGTGCCAGTTCCTGCTGATGACCTCGAACCTTCTGGGCGTGGTCAGCGAAGCCGGCGGCGACATGAGCTATGACTGGATGCGCTATGTCGTGACCCGCTACGAGCCGGGCGACGGTCCGCAGAACCAGATGGTCAGCTTCATGCGCTCTATGTTCGGCGAATATGTGCTGAACCACCCGGTGCTGAAATCGACCGCGATCTCCGACGCCGGCATCACCAAGCAGACACTCTACGAGGTGGAAAAAAGCCAGTTCACCCGCTCGACCTATGAGCGGGCGATGGAGAGCCTCGATTCCGCGAATGGCGAGATCCTCGATCTCGTTCAGAAAAGCTGGGGGCGCTGATGGCACGCAAGGATCTTCTCAAGAGCCTGATGGGAGATGCGCCCGCACCGGCGGCAGAGGCATCCGACCCTGCCGCGCCGCGTCAGGCCCGCTACCAGAAAGGGGCCATCGGCGCGGTCAGCCAGTCCATCGCGCAGCTTAAGAGCCGGGCGATGGTCGAGGTCCCCGCGAACCAGATCGAGGATGGCGGCTTGCAAGACCGTCTCGGCGAGGATCCGGCCGAGCATGAACGGCTCAAGGCGTCGCTGGCGGAGTACGGCCAGCAGGTGCCGGTGCTTCTACGCCATATCGAGGGCAGCGACGACCGCTTCCAGGTTGTCTATGGCCGCCGCCGGGTCGCCGCGCTGCGCGATCTCGGCCTGCCGGTCAAGGCGATGGTCCGCGAGCTGTCGGACCGGGACCTGATCATCGCGCAGGGGCAGGAAAACGCCGCCCGGCGGGATCTCAGCTTCATCGAGAAAGCCAACTTCGCGCGCCAGATGCGCGACGAGGGCTTCGAGCGCAAGATCATCTGCGACGCGCTGCATATCGACAAGACCGTGATCAGCCGAATGCTGAGCGTGGCCGACACCGTGCCGCAGGTGCTGATCGAGGCCATCGGACCGGCGCCCTCCGCCGGGCGCGACCGCTGGCGCAAGCTGGCCGACCAGCTGACCGCGGGCGGGTTCTCCCCGGACCGTGTCGCCGGCGCCCTGACCGGCGAAAGCTCGGACGCGCGGTTCGAAGATGCGCTGCGCATCGTCAGCCGCCGGTCCGCGAAGCTTGCCCCTGCCCCGGCTCCCGATCGCGAGCTACGTGGCGAGAGCGGTCGCATCGGGCGGGCGAAGAAAACCGGTAAGAAAACGGTGCTGACCTTTGATGCCGCCGAAGCCCAGGGCTTCGAGGACTGGCTCATCGACAACATCGAAGAGATTCACCGCAACTGGCGCAGCCAGACCGGCGAATAAGGGCGCAAGCCCCAAGACATCGAGCAGAAACAAGGAGGCACGACACGGCAGGACCAAAGAAAAAGCCCCTCAGGACATAACATCCCAAGAGGCCTGATCTCGTTTTCGCACCTCGAATCTAGCCCCTTTTGTTGACAGCTGTCAACGCCGTGTGAGTCCGGCGGCCGGAAAAGTTTTGCCCAGTGAAACGATATGCAGAGACTGACAACGACGTCCTTCGGGCGGCGGCCGCTATCGGCAGCCCAGCTGGAGGCGGTGACCCGGCTCGACCGCCCTGCCCCGGTCGCTTCCATGGACAAATGGGAACTTCTGACGCAACTGACCGCCGCGCGCGAGAGCTACGAGCTTTCGGACCGGACACTGCGGGTTCTCGCGGTGCTGCTTGGCGTGCATCGCGAGCGCGAGCTGACCGACGGGGCGCCGCTGATCGTCTACGCCTCGAACGCCACGCTTTGCGAACGCGCCCACGGAATGCCCGAAAGCACCCTGCGGCGGCACCTCGCAGCGCTGGTGGCAAGCGGCCTCATCGCCCGCCACGACAGCCCCAACGGCAAGCGCTACCAGCGCCGTGATGCCTCGGGCGCCGTTGTGCGTGCTTACGGGTTCGACCTCCGGCCCCTGCTCCTGCGCGCCGGAGAGATCGCCCACCACGCCCGCGCCGCCGAGATCCGCAGCAACGAGATCGCCCTGCTGCGAGAAGAGGTTGTCTTGCTGATCCGCGATGCCTCCGAGCTGGCGCAGCTTGGCCATACCTCCGAGCTCGACGAAGGGCTCGATGCCATTGAAGACGCCGTGATCCTCGCCAAGCGCCAGTTGCGTCGCAAGCTTGGTCTTGAGGATCTCTCGACGATCCGTGACCGCCTGCAGCCGCTGGTCGCCACGCTTGTGGAAAAGCTCACTCCAGAGGTCGAACCGACCGACCCCGTGACGCCTGAACTGATCGCCTCGGACAGCCAAAATGAGCGGCACATACAGGTTTCAGATAAAACTCTTATTGATCTGAAAGAGCGCGTTCCCGAGCCTCACAAGGCACAGTCGGTACAGAAGGCGCTGAACCCGATCCTCACCGCCTGCCCCGATGTCCTGCCATATGCTGAGAAGCGCGTGAGCGACTGGACGAGCTTTGTCCAATTGATGGCCCGTATCGCCCCGATGACCGGGATCGACCCGTCGACATGGCAAGAGGCCTGCCGGGCTATGGGTCCGGAGAATGCCGCGACAACACTCGCGGGTATCGTTCAGAATGTTGGGACGATCCGCTCGCCGGGGGCGTATCTGCGAAGCCTGTCGCGGAAAGCCCGGGAGGGAAGTTTCACGCCGGATGCGATGATCTCGAGCCTTCAGAGGAAAGCCGCGTGAGCGGGGTGACGGGGGCCGAGTTGACAGCTGTCAACTTCACGGCCCCCTCCAGATCTCATTCCGTCGGAACGGAGATACCGGCCTCGGTCAGGCAGGCATGGATGCGGGCGAAGGTCTCGTTCGGTTCCATCGCGTCCCGCTTGCTCTGGCGCAGAAGATCTTCGAGCGGCTGGAACAGCTTGATCGCGGCGTCGACCTCGGCATCGCTGCCGGGCCGATAAGCGCCGATGCGGATCAGCTCTTCCATGTCGGCATAGCGCGCCATGGCGCGGCGGGCGGCGCGGTAGATCGCGTATTCCTCGGGGCCGTGACAGTCCGGCAGCATCCGCGAAATCGAACGCAGCAGGTTCACCGCCGGAAAACGGCCCGTTTCCGCGATGCGCCGGTCGAGCACGATGTGGCCATCCATGATGCCGCGCACCGCATCGGCGATGGGATCGTCCATATCGTCACCATCGACGAGAACGGTGTAGAGCGCGGTGATGTCGCCGCCCTCGCCGCTGCCCGGTCCGGCACGCTCCATCATCCGCGGAAGCTCTGCAAACGTGGTCGGCGGGTAGCCCTTGGCGGTGGGCGGCTCGCCGCCAGCAAGGCCGATCTCGCGCTGTGCCATGGCGAAGCGCGTGACGCTGTCGAGCAGCAGCAGAACCTGCTTGCCCTGATCGCGGAAATGCTCGGCAACGGTGGTGGCGGTCCAGGCAGCCTGCCGGCGCATCAGCGGCGGTTCGTCACCGGTCGAGACCACGACGACGGCGCGGGCCAGGCCCTCTTCTCCAAGATCGTCCTGCAGGAAGTCCTGCACCTCGCGGCCACGTTCGCCGACCAGCCCCACGACAATCACATCCGCCTGGGCGTTGCGTGCCAGCATCGCCATCATCGTCGACTTGCCGACCCCAGAGCCGGAGAACACGCCCATGCGCTGGCCACGGCAGAGCGGTGCGAACACGTCCATCACCTTGAGGCGTGTTGCCAGCCGATCGCCCACGCGGCGGCGGGTGAAGGCCGGGGGCGGGGCGGCGCGCAGTGGGCGCGGCCTGTCGCCCTCGGGCAGGCGACCCTTGCCGTCGAGCGGTTGCCCGAGCGCGTTCACCACGCGGCCGATCCAGGCGTCATCGGGGCGCAGCTCGGCGCCGGACTGGGTGACGGCCACTGGATCGCCGGTGCGCACGCCATCCCAGCTTCCGAAGGGCAGGAGCCTTGTCCCGCTTTCGTCGATGCCCACCACCTCGGCCAGAACCGGGCCATTGGCACCTTGGACGACGCAATGCGCGCCGATGCCCACGGCGCGCTCAAGACCCGAGACGGTGAGCACCAGCCCAAGCGCCGACGTGACCTGCCCGGTTATGCTTGCCCGTTCTATGGTCCGCGTAAGGCTAGAAAGCTCTGAAAAGGCTGTATGCATGGTTCTATCCATTGCTAAGCAAGATTTAATCATGCTATCTTTGATTGAGACAAAAGGAAACTGTTCATGAAGCTTGGTGGAATGTCCTTTTTTCAGCTGGCCTCGCAGCGCATGACATGGCTGGGAGCCCGTCAGGCTGTGATCTCTGAAAACGTCGCGAATGCCGATACGCCGGACTACAAGGCGAAGAAGGTCAGCGGGTTCGGCGCCATGCTCGAGAACGCCGACGCGATGCAGGGGCTCAAGGTCACCGACACGCGGCACATCACGAGCAGCGGCGAGACGCCGAACGGCGTGCGCGTGACCGCGGATGAGGACGCCTGGGAGGGCAGCATCGACGGCAATACCGTGGCGCTCGAACAGCAGACCATCGACGCGGCAGAAGTTGCCGGCAGCTACCGGCTCGCGGCCGAGCTTTACCGCCGTGGACACAGCCTGCTGACCATCGCGGTCACCGGCGTCAGATAAGAGGGCAGGGCATGGACACGCTCAAGACAGTTCTTTCCGTCGCCGCAAGCGGCATGCGCGCTCAGGGCGAGCGGCTCAAGGTGGTGTCGGAGAACGTCGCCAATGCCAGCTCGACCGGCAACAGCAACGGCGAGGATCCGTACCGCCGCAAGATCATCTCGTTCCAGGAGATGGTCGACCGCGACAGTGGTGCTTCGATGGTCGAGGTCGATGGCGTGCGTCGCGACGATGCCGATTTCCAGCTGAACTACGACCCCTCGCACCCGGCCGCCGATGAGGATGGCTTCGTGAAGGTGTCGAACGTCAACACCATCCTCGAGATGAGCAACATGCGCGAAGCATCGCGCAGCTACCAGGCCAACCTGAACATGTTCGAGACCGGGCGGAGCATGCGCTCGCAGCTTCTCGATCTGCTGAAATAAGACTGAAGATCCATGGCGACCGATACCAACTCCTTCCTTTCGATCAATGCCGCATCGGGGGCCTACCGGGCCTCGCAGGACATGACGGCCGCGCCCGTCGCCAACCTCGGTTCCGATGAGAGCAAGCCGAGCTTTGCCGACATGGTGGCGCAGGCCGGCTCGGACGCGGTGCAGACGATCCGCGAAGCTGAGGTGACGGCGCAGACCGGGCTGCGCGGCAATGCCGATACCCAGGCGGTGGTCGAGGCCACGCTCGAGCTCGACTCGACGGTCAAGACTGCGGTGGCGGTGCGCGACAAGCTGGTCGAGGCCTACCAGGAAATCATCCGCATGCCGATCTGATCGGAGGGGAGGCGGTCGTGACCGAAAGCGATACCTACACGATCCTGTCCGACGCCTTCCTCGCCGTGCTCTACGGTTCCGGCCCGATCATGGCCATCGCGCTGGTGGTGGGGCTGATCATCGCGTTCTTCCAGGCCCTGACCCAGGTGCAGGAAATGACCCTGACCTTCGTGCCCAAGATCGTCGCGATCTTCATCGGTCTGCTGGCCTTCACACCGCTGATGTACACCGTGGTCAAGCGGCTCTCGGACCGTGCCTTCGACCTGATCGTGAGCGGCGGTCTGTGATGCGCGCGCTGCGGATTCTTCTGACGGTTCTGGCGCTGATTGCAGGGCAGGGGGCCCTGGCCGACTGGAGCAATTTCTACCGCCCCTCCGAGCGCGTCTCGCAGGCGCCGCAGGCGATGGGGCCGCGCTCTACCGGCAACCCGGCGGGGGTCTGCATTCACGAGATCCTGCGCGCCCAGCTGCGTCACCAGATCCCGGGCAATCTTCTTCTTGGCATCGGGCTTCAGGAAAGCGGCATGATGCACGAGGGAGAGTTGACGATCTGGCCCTGGGTCGCCAATGCCGATGGTGACGGGCGCTTCTTCGAGACGCCGCAATCGGCGGCGAGCTGGGTGCGCGCGCGGCAGTCAGCCGGGGTCGAGTCCATCGATGTTGGCTGCATGCAGGTGAATCTGCGCTGGCACCCGGATGCCTTTCTCCAACTCGAAGAGGGGTTCGACCCAGCGCGCAACGTCGACTACGCGGCGCGGTTTCTGGTGCAGCTCTATGAAAAGACCGGCGACTGGATCAAGGCGGCCGGGCATTACCACTCGGCCACCGAGGTGCATCAGGGCGTCTATCTCGACCGGCTGAAACAGAATGTCTCCATCGCCAACGAGCGACTCGACATCTTCCGCCAGCTTGCGGCCTCGGGCAGCGGCGGCGGGGCAGGGGGGCTCGGTCTTGCCGCGGTGGCGGCGGTCACCTCCGAGCCGCTTCCCTCGGGCCATTTCTGGACCTCCGACATGACCCTCCGTTCCGGCGCCGCCAACAGCGGCGCCCGCAGCCTGTTCGGGCGCGAGACGCTCTCGCCGGTGCTGCCAGCCTTCCGAAAGATGTTCTGATGTCGATGTCCGATCCTTCCACGAATTCCCTTCCGGGCTGGCTGGGCCGGGGCCACGGCAACCGCGACATCGGCTTCGCCATCGCGGTGACGCTGATCCTCGCGGTGCTGTTCGTGCCGCTTCCTGCGGCAGTGCTCGATTTCGGGCTGGCGGTCTCGCTCTCGGTGTCGGTGCTCGTGCTGATGGTGGCTTTGTGGATTCCCAAGCCACTGGAATTCAACAGTTTTCCGACCCTCTTGCTCGTCGTCACCATGCTGCGCCTGTCGCTCAACGTGGCCTCGACACGGCTGATCCTGTCGGAAGGGCATACCGGCCCCAGCGCCGCCGGCGGGGTGATCGAGGGCTTCTCGCGCTTCATCGTCTCGGGCAATTTCATCATCGGGATCGTGGTCTTCGCGATCCTCGTGGTGATCAACTTCGTGGTGATCACCAAGGGCTCGACCCGGATCGCCGAGGTCTCGGCCCGCTTCTCGCTCGACTCGATGCCCGGCAAGCAGATGGCCATCGACGCCGATCTCGGCGCCGGCATCATCGACGAGGAGCAGGCGCGCTCCCGCCGCAAGGAGCTCGAGGACGAGAGCGGCTTCTTCGGGGCGATGGACGGTGCCTCGAAATTCGTCCGCGGTGACGCGGTGGCGGGTCTCATCATCACCCTGATCAACGTTATCGGTGGCATCCTCATCGGCGTGGCGCAGCACGGGCTGTCGCTTTCCGAGGCGGCGGATTTCTACACCGTTCTGACCATCGGCGACGGGCTCGTGACGCAGGTGCCGGCGCTGATCGTGTCGCTGGCTGCGGGCCTCATCGTCACCAAGGGCGGCACCGAGGGCGCCGCGAACGAGGCGGTGCTGGGGCAACTCTCGAAGTTCCCCAAGGCGCTGTTCATGGCGTCGGTCCTGCTTTTCGGCATTGGCCTCCTGCCGGGCTTCCCGAGCCTGATCTTTACCGCGCTGGCGGCGATCATGACCTTCCTCGGAATGATGGTGATGCGCCAGGCCGAAGCGGCGCGGGTCAGCGCCGACCGGGTCGAGGCGGCCAAGCAGCGGGCCGAGACCGCCGCCCCCGAGGACAACATCAAGGACACCCTCAAGCTTGACGGTCTGCGGCTCGAGCTGGGGCAGTCTCTCGTGCCGCTGATCTCGAACAGCGACGCAGCGCTGGCGGGCAAGATCAAGAGCCTGCGCAACCTGTTTGCCCGTGAGTTCGGCTTCGTGCTGCCCTCGGTGCGGATCAAGGACGAGCCGATGCTGCCGGGCCAGACCTATGCCATCATGGTGCAGGGGGTCGAGGTGGCGCGCGGCGAGATCCGCCCGAACGGGCTCATGGTGGTCAATCCCGGCGAGTGCGGCCTGTCGGGCGAGCGCGGCAAGGACCCGACCTTCGGGCTCGAGGCGCTCTGGGTCGATCCCGAGACCGGCGCCCGGGCCGAGGCCATGGGCCTGACGGTGGTCGATCCCGAAAGCGTCATCATCACCCACCTGACCGAGGTGGTGAAGGAGCACCTGCCCGAGCTGATGACCTACGGCGCGACGCAGACCCTGATCGAGGGGCTCGACCGCGAGTACCAGAAGCTGGTCAGCGACATCCCCGGCAACGCGCCGATGGTGCTGGTGCAGCACGTGCTGCAGACCCTGCTGGCCGAGCGCGTCTCGGTCCGCAACCTGCCGCTGATCGTCGAATCCATCGCCGAGGCCAAGCGCACCACATCGAGTGTGACACAGATCACCGAGGCGGTGCGGCGGCGGCTGTCGAACCAGATCTGCAAGTCGCTGGTCGATGACAACGGCTTCATCTCGGTGATCTCGATGTCGCCCGCATGGGAGAAGGAATTCCTCGAGGCGCTGCGGGTCAACGGCGACGAGCGCAACTTCGTGATGTCGCCGCAGCGGGTGCAGGAATTCGTGCTGCAGGCCCGCCGCGAGATCCAGAAATTCGCCGAACAGGACCAGTGGCCGGCGCTGCTTGTCAGCCCCGAGGTGCGCAGCTTCGTGCGCTCCATGCTCGAGCGCGTCAGCCCGATGACCGTGGTGCTGTCGCACAACGAAATCCACCGCAAGACCGCGCTGCGCACCGTGGCGACCGTGGGCCAGTAGGGTGAACCTCGCGGCGCTCCTCACCGTCGAGTTCCTCGGCGTGGCGCTGGTCTTCGCCCGCATCGGCGGGATGCTGATGTTCGTGCCGGCGCTTGGCGAGACCGTCATCCCGGTGCGCCACCGGCTGGCCTTTGGGGTGCTGCTGTCGCTGGCGCTCTACCCGGCGGTGCCGCAGGGGCCGGTCTCGCTCGACGCGCCGGGGCCGCTGGTCGGAGCGCTGGCCATCGAGCTGACGCTGGGGCTGTGGATCGGCGTCACCGCCCGCATCCTGCTCAGCGCACTGGAATTCGCGGGCTACCAGATCGGGCTGGTTTCGGGCCTGTCGAACGCGTTCTCGCCCAGCCTTGGCTCGTTCCAAGGCTCGACGCTGATCTCGACCGGGCTGATGCTGGGCGGCGTGGCGATGATCTTTGCCACGGACCTGCATCACCTGATCATCGGCGCCATGGTCAGCAGCTACGACCTGTTCCCGCCGGGCCAGATCCTGCCTTCGGATCTGGCCCAGCAGATCGTCAAGGCGGTGTCGCAGAGCTTCTATCTCGGCCTGTCGATCGTGGCGCCGTTCTACGTCATGGGGCTGCTGGTCAATCTCGGCATGGGGCTTGTGGCGCGTATGATGCCGTCTTTGCCGGTGTTCTTCGTCGCGGCCCCGGTGCTGATCATGGCGGGTCTTCTGGTGCTGGTCATGGCCACGCCGGTGATGCTGCGCGAATTCGCCGAACGGTTCGGCGAATGGCTTGGCCTGCTGGTGTTCTAGACCATGGCGGATCAGGACGAGGACAAGGACAACAAGACCGAAGAGCCAACAGAGCGAAAGCTCCGAAAGGCGCGCGAGAAAGGCGACGTTGCCTCCTCCAAGGAGGCTGGAAACGTCATGGCGGTGCTGTCGCTTTTCGCGATCACCGCCTTCGTGCTGCCGTCGGTCTCGGCGCCGTTGGCGGGGGTGTTCCGCAACGTGCTCGAGAGCGCCGGACAGATTCATGTCGGCACCGATCTGAGCGGGTTGCGCGATCTGGGCGCGGTGAGCTGGAAGGTGCTGCGCGGCGTGGGCATTCTGCTCGGGCCGCTGATGGCGCTGATGGTGATCGGCGCTCTGGCGGGTGTCGCGCTGCAGGGCGAGGTGGTCGTGGCCTCCGAGCGTCTGAAGCCGAAATGGTCCAAGATCTCACCGATCTCGGGCTTCAAGCGCCTGTTCTCGCTCGCCGCCTTCGTCGAGTTCTTCAAGAGCGTTACCAAGGTGCTGCTGGTCGGTGTGATCGCGGGCTGGGTGGTGCTGAACGCGGTGGGGCAGATCTGGCAGACGCAAGGCCTCGTGCCCGAGATGGTGACCGATTTCATTCGCGCCGAGGCGGCGCGGATGCTGCTCATCACGCTGGCACTGGTGAGCGTGATCGCGGTGGCCGACATTCTGTGGAAGCGCTTCGATCACCGCCGCAAGCAGCGCATGTCGATGAAAGAGATCAAGGACGAGGTCAAGGAGACCGAGGGCGATCCGCTGATCCGATCCAAGCGCATGAACATCCGCCGGGAGCGGGCGCGACAGCGCCTCGCGCAGGCGGTGCCGCGCGCCACGGTGGTGCTGACCAACCCGACCCATTTCGCGGTGGCTCTGAAATACGAGAACGGCGTCGACATGGCGCCGGTCTGCGTGGCCAAGGGGGCCGACCTGCTGGCGGCGCGGATCCGTGAGCTGGCCAAGGAGAACGAGATCCCCATGGTCGAGAACCGGCCCTTGGCGCGCGCCCTGCATGACGTGGCCGAGCTCGACCGCCCGATCCCGGTCGAGCATTGGGAGGCGGTCGCCGCGATCATCGGCTACATCATGGATCTCGAGCGCAACATCCGGCGGACCCCGCCGGAGGGCTCGAGCCTGCGTGAAGACGCGTAGGGCAGGGCGGCAGGTAGGACCGGGAGAGGGCAGATGACGGACGGCACGATCGAGGCGGCGCAGGACTGTGTCTGGGAGGTGGACGGGCTGCGGTTTGCCGGGCGCGTATGGGGGCCGGCGGACGGCACGCCGGTGCTGGCCCTGCATGGTTGGATGGATCACGCCGACAGCTTTCAGGAGCTGGCGCCGAGGCTCGCTGGCTGCCGCGTGGTGGCGCTTGATCTGAGCGGGCAGGGGCTCAGCGGCCATCGTGCGGCGCATGCCACCTACAACATCTGGGATGACCTGCCGCAGATCGCCGAGCTGCTCGACCTGCTGGGCTGGCAGGACTGCGTCCTGCTCGGCCATTCGCGCGGTGCCAATATCGCGGGGCTGTTCGCGGCGGCGCAGCCAGACCGGGTGCGGGCGCTGATCGCGCTCGACTCGCTGGCGCCCGAGACCGATCCCGACGAGACCATCGTCAGCACGCTCAGGGCCTTCATCGAGCAGACCCGCAAGCAGAAGGTCCGTCCGCCACGTCTCTTTGCCTCTCCCGAGGCCTATATCGAGCGTCGCGCGGGGCAGGGCAACGCCCGCCGCACGTCCGAGGCGCTGGCGGCGCGGGCGCTCGAGCCGCATCCCGAAGGGGTGCGGATGCGCGGCGACCCCCGGCTCTTCGCGCGCTCGGCGGTGAAGCTGAAACAGGCGGATGTGGAGGCCGTGATGCGGGCGTGGCGCTGCCCGGTGCTGAACATCTGGGCCACGGACGGCATCAAGAGCAAGCGCCCGGCTGTGGCGCAGCTCGCGGCGCGGGCGGAGGCGCTGGTGGCGAGGTATGAGACCGCCGAGATCGCCGGCGACCACCATTTCCACCTCGACCCCGGCGCAGCGGGGGCGATCGCCGAGGTGGTGCGCGCGTTTCTCGACCGGCTCGGTTGTCGCTGACCGGTCACCCGAGGAAGAGCGCTCGGAAGCGCTCGGCGGTGGGGGACAGCGCCCGGCGCGCCGGGCTCAGCAGGTAGAGCTTGCGCTCAAGTACCAGGTCGCTGACCGGCACGAAGACGATGCCCGGGTCGTTGAACAGCCCCACCGCGTTGCGCGGCAGCAGCGCCACGCCAATGCCTGCGCGCACGAGGCAGAGCTGGGCGATGGTGGAATGGCTGCGCAGGGGGCCTGTCTTCAGCGTCTCTGGCAGGCCGGGATGCGCGGCAAGCAGGCGCGACGAGCCGGTCTCGGTGCCAAGGTGAATGAGTTCCTGCGGGTCGATATCGGCCAGTCGCACCGGTGCGCGCTTGCGCGCCAGCGGGTGATCGGCACGGCAGGCGAGGCCGAAGGGATCGGCTGCGATCTCGGTCTGGACGAGATCGGGCGAGCTGCGGGCGCGACCGGCCACCGCCAGATCGAGCCGCCCGTCGGCGACCATGGCGGCCAGCGTCTCGGCGACGTCGTCATGCAGGGTGAGGATGACCCGCGGATGCTCGGCGCGGAAGGCTGCTATGGCCGGGGCGATGAGCGGGGTGATCGCCGAGGGCGCGGCGCCGAGGCGCAGCGCGCCGTGCAAACCGCGCGCCTGCGCCCGCAGCCGGGTCAGGGACTGGTCGAGCGCATCGAGCAGTGGCGCGGTGTCCTTCAGGAAATCCAGCCCCAGCGGCGTCGGCACCGGCGGGCGGCTGCGCCGGTCGAACAGAGATCCGCCGGCGATCTCTTCGATCTGCCGCACCGTCTCGGTCAGTGCCGAGGGCACCACGCCCAGCCGGTCGGCGGCGCGGGCAAAGCTGCCCTCGGCCCAGATCGCGTGGATCGCCCGCAGGTGCCGCAGATTGAAATTCGTATTTTCTGCATCAATCTTCATATCTTTCAATTTTAAAGAACGCCACGCTTCGGTCAATATGCGCCCGCACAGGAGACCCGCATGACCGCCACCGACAGCCGCTTCGCCGACGCCATCGCCAAACTTCCCGCCGCCCTGCGCGCCGCGGGCTTCAGGGGAGAGGTCGAGCGCGACAGCGCCCTGCGCGCGGCCATGTCGACCGACAACTCGGTCTATCGCATCCTGCCCGACCTGATCGTGGCGCCGCGCGATGCCGAGGACGTGGTGACGGCCATGTCGGTGTTTGAGCTTCCCGAGTTCGCGCATCTCGCGCTCACCGCGCGCGGCGGGGGCACCGGCACCAACGGGCAGAGCCTCAACCGGGGCGTCATTCTCGACATGCGCCGCCACATGCACCGGCTGCTCGAGGTCGATCCCGAAGGCCAGTGGGCCGATGTCGAGCCCGGTATCGTGCTTGACGACCTCAACGCGCAGCTGCGCCCGAGGGGCCTGTTCTTCGCGCCAGAGACCTCGACCTCGACGCGCTGCGTGGTGGGGGGCATGGTCTCGACCGACGCCTCGGGCAAGGGCTCGCGGATCTATGGCAAGACCTCGGACAACCTCGTCGGCGTCGAGATCGCGCGGGGGCAGGGGCTGGTCTCGAGCTTTGACGCCGCACCGGGCTGGGCGCAACCAATGCTGGAGGCCGCCGAGCGCGCGGCGCGGGCGGGGCGGGCGGCTTTCATCGCCAACACACCGCGGCTCAACCGCCGCTTTACCGGCTACGATCTCGAACGCGCCTGTCCCGAAGACGGCGGCTTCGACTGGTGGCGGCTGTTCCCCGGCTCCGAGGGCACGCTGGGGCCGATCACCCGCATCCGGGTGAAGCTCCGTCCGCTGCCGAAGGAAAAGCGCCTCGTGGTGGCGGGCTTCGCCAGCTTCCGCGACTCGCTCGCCGCGGCGCTGCCGCTGATGCAGGACGATCCCACCGCCATCGAGGTGATGGACGAACGGGTGCAAGCACTGGCCAGCGAGGCGGGGCTCCTGGGGCGTCTGCCCGAGGCGCTGCGTCCCAAGGGCGGCGAGGCGCTTGCCTATACCTTCGTGGAGTTCAACGGCGACAGCGCCGAGGCGCTCGAGGCCGGGCTTGCCGCCTGCGAGGCGCGGCTGCGCGGTCTGCCGAGCATCCGGGCAGTGCACGTGGCCTCGGGCGCCGACGAGATCCGCGAGCTGTGGGCGATCCGCTCGGCGGGCGTCGGGCTGCTCGGCAAGGTCGAGGGGCGGGCGCGGCCGGTGGCCTTCGTCGAGGATTGCGTGGTGCCCCCCGAGGAGCTGCCGGCCTTCCTTGACGGCTTTCTCGAGATCCTCACCCGGCATGGGCTGAGCTTTGGCATTTACGGCCATGTCGACGTGGGTTGCCTGCACATCCGACCGGCGCTCGACATCGACGCCGAGGAAGACCGCGCCCGGCTGGTCGAGGTCTCGGACGAGATCTATGCGCTGGTGAATCGCCATGGCGGCATCTTCTGGGGCGAGCACGGCAAGGGCGTGCGCGGGGCCTATCTCGAGGGCTGGATCGGGCCCGAGGCCTATACCGCGCTGCAGGGCGTGAAGGCGGCCTTCGACCCGGCGGGCCGGTACAACCCGGGCAAACTGGTGGCCACCGACACGCCGGTGATGGGCATCGCGACGACGCCGTTCCGCCCGTTCAACGCGCCCGAGGGCGACGCGCTGGAAAAGGCCTTCCGCTGCAACGGTAACGCGCAGTGCCTGAGCTATGCGGCGACCACGCCAATGTGCCCCTCGTTCAAGGCGACCGAGGACTTGCGTCATTCGCCCAAGGGCCGGGCCGACGCGATGCGGGCGTGGCAGGAGGGCAAGCGGACCGGCGTGCAGACCGTCGAGGAGGCCGACCTGCTCGGCACGCTCGACACCTGCCTCGGCTGCAAGGCCTGCGCCTCGACCTGCCCGGTGCAGGTCGACATCCCTTCGATGCGTGCGGCGGTCTATGCCGATGTCTACGCCCGCAAGGCGCGCCCGCTGACCGACCGCGCCATGCTTCTGGCCGAGCGGCTGAGCCCGTGGCTGCTGCGCGCGGCACCGCTGACGCGGCCGTTCTGGCCGCTGGCGCGCAGGATCACCGAGCGCGTGCTTGGCGTCACCGACCTGCCGGGCAGTCTCGCCCGGCCGCTGCCGCGCGCGGCGCGGATCTCGGTGCGGGAGCTCGAGAGCGAGACCTTGCCGGAGCGCACCGTGCTGGTCTGGATGGACTGGTTCTCGGCGCTTTATGACGAGGCGACCCAGCGCGACGTGCTGCGCGGGCTCACTGCGCTCGGCTATGCGCCGCGCTTCGTCGAGATGCTGCCGGCGGGCAAGGTGGCGGGCGATCTGGGCGATGCGGCGGGTTTCCGGGCGATGGCCGACCGGCTTTCGGACGCGCTGCGGAAGGGGGCTGCCACCGGCGCCCCGATGATCGGGCTCGACCCGGCCTTCGTGATGGCGTTGCGGCAGGACTACCGCAAGGCGGGGCTCGACGTTCCCGCGCTGCTGCTGCCGCAGGAGTTCCTCGCGTCGGAAGTGCGCTCGGGCGTGCGCCTGCCGCAGGCGAAGGGTGGGGGGCTCAGCCTGTTTACCCATTGCACCGAGAGCACCGGTGCGCCGGCGGCCCGCAAGGACTGGCAGGCGGTCTTCGCCGGGATCGGGCTCGAGATCGAGACGCCCGCGACCGGCTGCTGCGGCATGGCGGGCATGTTCGGTCACAAGGACCGCCATCAGGAGATGTCGCGCAAGCTCTTCGACCTGTCCTGGGCCGGGCCCGTGGCCGAGGCCGAGGAGGCGGCGGCGACCGGCTTTTCCTGTCGCTGCCAGAGCGAACGGCTCGGCGGCAAGGCGCTGCGCCATCCGCTGGGGCTGATCGCCGACCGGTTGGGTGATCCCGGCTGATCGGCGGCTACCTCAGGCCCGGGTCCCGTCGATTCCTGCCGGGCGGTTGCCATATTGCCCCGTTGGATATACATATGGTGGAGTATATCCAACTCCGGAGGAGGCCGCCATGCAGGTCGCGAAATGGGGCAACTCGCTTGCCGTGAGGCTGCCCGCCGAGCTGGTCCGCAAGCTTGGGCTGAAAGAAGGCGACGAGATCGACCTCACCGCCGGTGACGACGGTTTCGCGGTGACGCGCCACGCGCGCCCCGACGAGGTGCTGGCCGGGCTGCGGCGGTTCCGTGGCCGGCTTTCGGCGCAGGATCGGCTGAGTCGCGACGCCGCGCATGAGCGCTGAGTTTCTCGACACCAACGTCATCCTCTACCTGCTCGACGACGGACCGAAGGCGGACCGCGCCGAGGCTCTGCTGCTGCGCGCGCCGCGGATCAGCGTGCAGGTGCTGAACGAGGCGCTGGTGAACTGCCGTCGCAAGGCCGGGATGGACTGGGATGAGGCCGGCGCCTTCCTGTCTGGAATCGAAGAGCTGTGCGAGGTCGAGGATCTCACGCCGCGCACCCACGCGGTTGGCCGCGCCCTGGCCGAGCGCTACCGGCTCTCGGTCTACGACTCGATGATCGTCGCCGCGGCGCTGCTGGCGGGATGCACGGTGCTGCATTCCGAGGACATGCAGTCCGGCCTGCTGATCGAAGGGCAGCTTCGGATCACGAACCCCTTCCTCTGACCCGCCGGAGGGCTGTCAGCCCTGGATACTGGCAGTGGTGTCGAGCAGGACCGGCAGGATCTCGTGCCGCACGCGGTCGAAATCGTAGGTCAGGCTCGACAGCGACACCTGCACGGCGGCATCGGCGCGGCCATCGGTGCCGATGATCGGCACCGCCAGACTGATCTCGTTCAGCAGGACCTGCGCTTCGGTGATGGTGTAGCCGTTGCGTCTCGCGGCAATCACGTCATCTTCGACGACCGCGCGGTCGGTGATCGTGAGCGGCGTCGCGGCAGGCAGGGGCCAGGTGGCGCAGGCCTCGCGGTACTCTGCTTCGCTCCGCGTCGCGAGCATCACCCGTCCCGACGCGGTGGCCAGCGCCGGCACCCGACGTCCGACGATGCTCGCGGCAAAGTGGGTGCGGTGATTGGGCAGGCGCAGGGCATAGATGATGTGATCTCCCGACATCTGCGCCAGGTTTACCGTCTCGCCGACCGTGCGGCTGAATTCGATCAGCTTTGGCAGGGCACGGGAGATCAGCGGATCCGACCAGTAGTAGACATAGGCCAGCTCGAGCCAGGCGTGGCTCGGGCGGTAGCGCCGCGTGTCGGGGTCGCGGTCGAGCATCCCTTCGACATGCAGCGTGTGCGCCAAGCGCTGCACCGCGCTCTTCTCGAGCCCGGTGCGTTCGACCAGCTCGGTGAGCGTCAGGGAGACATGGGCTTCGTCGAAGGCACGCAGCAGGCGCAGCCCCTTTGCGAGCGTTCCGACGTGGAGAGAGTTCTGCTTCATTTGCAACCGCTGCCTTCATCAACCGGCGCGCTTCCCGCTTTTGGTGAAGAGGGGGCTTGACGACAGCCATGCCTGTCCGGCTAAGATGATTAAATAATAATCTAATGTATCAAATAATGATACACAAATGTCAACCAACGGGAGTTAAAATGAATAGAAGACCTCTGGACCGCTCCGCGATCCTCGCCCTTACGCTGGCGATGACCACCGCAATGCCTGCCTTCGCGGACAAGGCTTCCGGCACACTGAACGTGGCCTTCACCAAGGAGCTGGAGAACGTCGACAGCTACTTCAACTCGTCGCGCGAAGGCGTGGTGATGCAGCGCGCCGTCTGGGACGGCCTGATCTATCGCGACCCCGAAACCAACGAATACGTCGGCAACCTTGCCGAGAGCTGGGAGTGGATCGACGACACCACGCTCGAGTTCAAGCTGCGCGAGGGCGTGACCTTCCACAATGGCGAGGCGTTCAACGCTGACGACGTGGTCTACACGGTGAACTTCGTCGCCAAGGAAGAGAACGGCGTGAAGACCCAGCGCAACGTCAACTGGATGGAGTCGGCCGAGAAGATCGACGACTACACGGTGCGCATCAAGCTCAAGGAGAAGTTCCCCGCGGCGATCGAGTTCCTCTCGGGTCCCGTCTCGATGTACCCCAACGAGTACTACGCCGAGGCCGGCCCGTCGGGCATGGGCCTGAAGCCCGTCGGCACCGGCCCCTACAAGGTGCTCGACGTGGTGCCGGGCCAGCACTTCGTGCTCGAGGCCAATGAGAACTACCACGACAGCCCCAAGGGCCAGCCGAAGATCGAAAAGATCGACATCCGCACCATTCCCGACGTCAACACGCAGATGGCCGAGCTGTTCTCGGGCTCGCTCGACCTGATCTGGCAGGTGCCGGCGGACCAGGCCGAGAAGCTGGGCGAGATGGGGCAGTTCACCGTCGCCAACGAGTCGACCATGCGCGTGGGCTACCTGCAGATGGACAGCGCGGGACGCTCGGGCGACACCCCGTTCACCGACCCGCTGGTGCGCAAGGCCGTGAACCACGCCATCAACCGTCAGGAACTGGTGGACGCGCTGCTTCAGGGCTCGTCCAAGGTTGTCTACACGCCCTGCTTCCCGAGCCAGTTCGGCTGCATCCAGGACGTGACCGAATACGAGTACGATCCCGAGAAGGCCAAGGAACTGCTGGCCGAGGCGGGCTATCCGGATGGCTTCAGCACCGAGTTCTACGCCTATCGCGACCGTCAGTACGCCGAGGCAATCGCGTCGTACCTGAACGCCGTGGGCATCGATACCGACTTCAAGATGCTGCAGTATTCGGCGCTGCGCGAGCTCAACATGGATGGCAAGGTGCCGCTGTCGTTCCAGACCTGGGGCAGCTACTCGATCAACGACGCCTCGGCCATGGTCAGCCAGTTCTTCAAGCACGGCTCGCTCGACAGCACCCGCGACGAAGAGGTGCTCGAGTGGCTCAACGTGGCCGATAGCTCGACCGACCCGGACGAGCGCATCGAGTACTACACCAAGGCCATCCAGAAGATCGCCGACGAGGCGTTCTGGGCCCCGATGTTCACGTACAACACCAACTACGTGTTCTCGGACACTGTCAGCTACACGCCCACGCCCGATGAAGTGCTGCGCTTCGTCGACATGAGCTGGAACTGATCCAACACGGGTGAGGGGCACGGCCTCTCACCCGCTTCCCAGACCACCGAGATACCAGACGCACGGGCCATGCGGTCCGGCGCGAGAGGGTTCGCATGCTTCCATTCATTCTGAAACGGCTGGGGCTGGCGCTGCTTGTCGCCTTCACCGTCAGTTTCATCAGCTTTTCCCTGCTTTTCCTCTCGGGCGATCCGGCCGCCGCGCTGGCGGGCGAGACCGCAAGCGGCGAGGACATCGAGGCGATCCGCCGCATCTATGGCTTCGACCGACCGATGCTGGTGCAATACGGCGACTGGCTGTTCTCGGCCCT
The DNA here is from genome assembly GCF_017309175.1 of Salipiger bermudensis. Classification (NCBI taxonomy): domain Bacteria; kingdom Pseudomonadati; phylum Pseudomonadota; class Alphaproteobacteria; order Rhodobacterales; family Roseobacteraceae; genus Salipiger; species Salipiger bermudensis. Next base: position 75,332 of record NZ_JAEKJV010000016.1, read on the forward strand.
GCGCGGCGATTTCGGCGAGAGCTACTACTTCAAGCTCCCGGTTGCGAGCCTGATCGCGGAACGGCTTCAGGTCACCATGACGCTGGGCGTCTGCGGCATCCTCTTCGCGCTTCTGACCGCGGTGCCGCTCGGCGTGGTGGCGGCGATCCGTCCCAACTCGCTGATCGACCGCGTGGCGCTGTTCCTGTCGGTCGCCGGGCAGGCGATGCCGTCGTTCTGGTTCGGCCTGATACTGATCGTGGTCTTTGCCATCCAGCTCGGCCTGCTGCCGCCCTCGGGCGCCGCGACATGGCGGCATTTCATCATGCCCACCATCGTGCTGGGCTACTACGCCATGCCAGCCATCATGCGCCTGACCCGCGCGGGGATGCTCGACGTGCTGGGCTCGGACTACATCCGCACCGCGCGCGCCAAGGGCGCCGGCGAGACGCGGGTGCTCTTCAAGCACGCGCTGCGCAACGCCATCATCCCGGTGGTCAGCCTCGCGGCGGTGCAGATGGGCTTCATGCTTGGCGGCTCGATCGTGGTCGAGTCGGTCTTTGCTCTGCACGGCGCGGGCTACCTCGCGTGGGAGAGCATCGCGCGCAACGACCTGCCCACGGTGCAGGCGCTGATCCTCGTCTTCTCGATGTTCTACATCGTCTTCACCTTCCTTGCCGACGTGCTCAACGCGTGGCTGGACCCCAGAATGCGGAGCGCCTGACGTGACCGACGCCACCGATCCCCTCTTTCGCGAAATCGAAGGCCCGTCGCCGCGGCAGATGCTCAAGGCGCGCGCCCTGAAACACAAGGCGCTGATCTTCGGCATGACCGTGGTCCTGCTGCTGGTGCTGGTTGCGCTGCTGGCGCCGGTTCTGGCGCCGCACGACCCCTACGAGCAGAGCCTGATGAACCGCATGGTCAAGCCGGTCTTCATGGGCGGCACGTGGGAACACCCGCTGGGCACCGACCACCTTGGCCGGGACTACCTGTCGCGGCTGATCTACGGTGCCCGCGTGTCGCTGCTGATCGGCGCCGTTGCGGCGCTGATCTCGGGCGTCATCGGCACCGCCATGGGCGTCGCCGCCGGCTATTTCGGCGGCAAGGTCGATGCCGTGGTGACCTTCCTGATCAACGTCCGCCTCGCCATGCCGGTGGTGCTGGTGGCGCTGGCGGTGGTCGCCATCCTCGGCGGCTCGCTGACGGTGGTGATCTGCGTGCTGGGTCTGCTGCTCTGGGACCGCTTCGCCGTGGTCATGCGGGCCTCGACCCTGCAGGTGCGCCGGCGCGACTACGTTGCCGCCGCGCAGGTCATCGGCGCCTCGACCCCGCGCATCGTGCTGACCGAGATCATGCCCAACATCTTCAACAACCTGATCGTCGTGGTCACGCTCGAGATGGCGCATGCCATCCTGCTCGAGGCGGCGCTGAGCTTCCTTGGCCTGGGCGTGCAGCCGCCGACCCCGTCCTGGGGCCTGATGGTGTCGGAGGGCAAGAACATGATGCTGTTCGAGCCGTGGCTGGTGCTGATCCCCGGCGCGGTGCTCTTCGTGCTGGTGCTGGCGATCAACCTGATGGGCGACGGTCTGCGCGACGTCACCGCCCCCGAAGGCAGGAGCTGAGCCATGAGTGACACGATCCTTTCCATGAAGAACCTGACCCTCGACATTCCCATGGGCAGCGGCACGCTGCACGCGGTGCGGGGCATCGACTTCGACCTCAAGCGTGGCGAGACGCTGTCGATCGTCGGCGAGAGTGGCTCGGGCAAGTCGCTGACCTCGCTGGCGGTGATGGGGCTGCTCGGCAAGTCCATCAAGCGGCAGGCCGACGAGATGCGCTTCGAGGATGTCGATCTGCTGAAAGCCAACCGCCGGGTGATGCGCACGCTGCGCGGCAACCGGATGGCGATGATCTTTCAGGAGCCGATGACCTCGCTCAACCCGGCCTACACCATCGGGGACCAGCTGGCCGAAACGCTCAGGCTGCACCGCAAGGTGAGCAACGCGCAGGCCCGCGCCCGCGCCATCGAGCTGCTCGAGAAGGTCGGCATCACCGCCGCCGAAAGCCGGCTGAGCCAGTATCCGCACCAGCTTTCGGGCGGGTTGCGGCAGCGCGTGATGATCGCGCTGGCGCTGATGTGCGAGCCCGACCTGCTGATCGCGGACGAGCCGACCACGGCGCTCGACGTGACCATTCAGGCGCAGATCCTGCGCCTGCTGGTCGATCTCACCCGCGAGATGAACATGGCGATGATCCTCATCACCCACGATCTTGGCGTGGTGGCGCGCGTCGCCGACAAGGTGGCGGTGATGTATGCCGGCGAGCTGGTCGAGACCGGCCCCTCGACCGAGGTCTTCGCAAGGCCCAGCCATCCCTACACCCGCGGCCTGCTGCGCTGCATCCCGCAGCCCGGCAAGACCGAGCGCGGCGCACCGCTCGGCACCATTCCGGGCATCGTGCCCTCGCTGATCGGCGAGGTCACGGGCTGCGCCTTCCGCACCCGCTGCCCGCACGCCCGGCCCGAGTGCCGTGCGCCGATCCCTGAGCGCGGCGACGCCACCCACGCGTTCCGCTGCATCCATCCCGACGGGGCGCTGTCGCAAGAAGGAGAGGTCGCATGAGCGATATCCTGACCCTCGAAGGGGTGAAGAAGACCTACAGCGTCAAGCAGGGCCTGTTCGGCACCCGCAAGCCGCTGACCGCGGTCAACGACGTGACCCTTTCGATGCGCAAGGGCGAGGTGCTGGGGCTCGTGGGCGAGTCGGGCTGCGGCAAGTCCACACTGGCCAAGCTGCTGCTGGGGCTCGAACAGCCCACCGCCGGCAAGGTGCTGGTCGAAGGCGACGACATGGCGGGCCTCGACCGCCGCGCGCTGGCCGGGCGGTTGCAGCCGATCTTCCAGGATCCCTATTCCTCGCTCAACCCGCGCAAGTCGATCTACGATCTGATCTCGCTTCCGCTTCGGGTGCACAAGATCGGGGATGCCGCCAGCCAGCAGAAGGCGGTGCGCGAGATCCTCGACGTGGTGGGCTTGCCGCAGCGGGTGATCAACACCTATCCCAGCCAGATGTCGGGCGGGCAGCGGCAGCGCGTGGCCATCGCCCGCGCGCTGGTCATGCGCCCCGAGATCGTGATCTGCGACGAGCCGACCTCGGCGCTCGACGTGTCGGTGCAAAGCCAGATCCTCAACCTTCTGGGCGATCTGCGGCGCGAGTTCGGCCTGACCTACCTGTTCATCTCGCATGACCTCGCGGTGGTCGAGCACCTCGCGACGCGGGTGGCGGTGATGTATCTCGGCCGCATCGTCGAAGAGGCGCCGGTGGCCGATCTCTTCGAGCGGCCGCGCCATCCCTATACCCGCGCGCTGCTGAGCTCTGTGCTCACCCCCGATCCGACGCAGGGCGTGCCCGAGACCTCGCTCGGCAGCGACTACCCGAACCCGATCGATCCGCCCTCGGGCTGCGCCTTCCACCCGCGCTGCCCGCACGCGACAGAGCACTGCAAGGCGGTCGCGCCGCGCCCGCTCGAGACCGAGGCCGGCCGGGTCGAGTGCCACCTGCACGACCCCGAGAGCCCGATGTTCGAAAGGAGCGCCGCATGAGCGCCTTGTCGAAGACGCAGGAGACCCGAAAGCACGTCATCGAGACCGCGGGCGGCGTGGTCGCGGCGCAACATCGCCTTGCCGCCGAAGCCGGGGCCGAGGTGCTGCGCGCCGGTGGCGACGCGGTCGACGCGGCTGTGGCGACCTCGTTTGCCATCGGGGTGCTCGAGCCGTGGATGAGCGGACCGGCCGGCGGCGGGGCGGCGGTGCACTGGCGCGCCGATACCGGCGAGGCGGTGGCGATCAATTTCGGGATGCGCTCGCCGCGCGGGCTGAAGGTCGCCGATTACCCGCTGAGCGGCGAGGGCAAGGCTGGCGACCTGTTCCCGTGGGAGCGGGTGGTCGAGGACCGCAATGTCGAGGGCGCGAAGGCCATCGCGGTGCCCGGCACCGTCGACGGCCTCGGGCAGGCCCATGCCCGCTGGGGCCGGATGCCCTGGGCCGAGCTGCTCTCGCCGGCTGTCGCATTCGCCCGCGAGGGCATGCTGGTCGACTGGTATGCGGCGCTGCTGATCGCCTCGACCGCGCGCAACCTTGCCAAGGATCCCGACGCCGCGGCGCTGTTTCTCGATGACGGCGTCTGGCCCAAGGGCAGCGGCTGGACCGCGATCCCCGACAACCGCCTCGACCAGAGCGCCATGGCCGACACGCTCGAGGCGCTGGCCGCCGGCGGGCCGCGCGCCTTCTACGAGGGCGACGTGGGCCGCGCCTTGGCGCAGGACGTGCAGGCCAAGGGCGGCAGCCTCGCCGCTGAGGATCTTGCCGGCTACCGCGCCTGGGTGGGGGCGGCGCAGCCGGTGTCCTATCGCGACGCGCTGTTCCACGTCATGCCCGGCCTCACCGCAGGCCCGACCTTTGCGCGGGTGATGGAGCAGCTCTCCGACGCCGACCTGTCGCATCCCGCGTCCGCCTATCCCGCCTATGCCCGCGCGCTCGCCACCGCCTATGCCGAACGGCTGGGCAAGATGGGCGATACCGGCGAGGTGCCCGAGGCGCCGGGCTGCACCACGCATTTCTCCGTCGTCGACCGCGACGGCAACATGGTGGCCAACACCCAGACCCTGCTGTCGATCTTCGGCAGCCGCGTGGTCTCGCCCGCCACCGGGCTGCTAATGAACAACGGCATCATGTGGTTCGACCCCGAGCAGGGCAAGCCCAACTCGCTGGCCCCTGACAAGGCCTGCCTGATGAATGTCTGCCCGGTGCTGGGCGCCGCAGGCGAACGCCGCGTCGCGCTTGGCGCGTCGGGCGGGCGCAAGATCGTCTCCGCCGTGTCGCAGCTGGCCTCCTTCGTGGTCGATGGCGGCATGGGTATCGGCGAGGCCTTCCACACGCCGCGCATCGACGTCTCGGGCGGCACCGGCATCGTTGCCGACGAGATGCTTTCCCAAGACGTGCTGAGCGCACTCGGCGCCGTCATGCCGGTCCAGACCACCCGCCGCACCGTGCTGCCCTATGCCTTTGCCTGCCCCGCAGGCGTGATGCGCGACGGCGCGACCAACACCGGATGCACCGAAATCATGTCGCCCTGGGGCGACGCAGCCCTCGAGGACGACCAATGACCCGCGACGCCGCCATCTCCCATGTCACCGACTATTTCGACGCGGGAACCTTCCAGTCGGACCTTGCGGGCCTCGTGGCCTTCCGCACCGAGAGCCAGAACCCGGCGCAGGAGGCGCGCGACGAGTCGCTGCGCTACCTCAAGGAGGCAATGCTGCCCCGGCTCGAGGCGCTCGGCTTCGCCTGCGAGATCATCGACAACCCCGATCCGCGCGGCGGGCCGCTGCTGCTGGGCGAGCGGGTCGAGGCCGAGGGCCTGCCGATGGTGCTGACCTATGGCCACGGCGACGCGGTGCTGGGGCAGGAGGGCATGTGGCGCGAGGGCCTCACGCCGTGGGAGATCGTCGAGGAGGGCGAGCGGCTCTACGGGCGTGGCACCGCCGACAACAAGGGCCAGCACCTCGTAAACATCGCCGCGCTCGAGGCGGTGCTGGCGACGCGCGGAAGCCTCGGCTTCAACACCCGCATCGTCATCGAGATGAGCGAGGAGGTCGGCTCGGTGGGCCTGCCCGAGGTGTTCGAGACCTACAAGGACAGGCTCACCGCCGATGTGCTGATCGCCTCCGACGGGCCGCGCCTGCAGCCCGAGGTGCCGACCATGTTCATGGGCTCGCGCGGGGGCACGACCTTCGATCTCGTGGTCGAGACCCACGAGGGCGCGCATCACTCCGGCAACTGGGGCGGGCTGCTCGCCGATCCGGCGATGATCCTTGCCCATGCGCTGGCCTGCATCACCGACGCGCGCGGCCAGATCAAGGTGCCGGAATGGCGCCCTGACAGCCTCACCGACAGCGTCCGCGCGGCGCTGCGCGACCTGCCGGTGGCGGGCGGCGAGGGGCCGGCGGTGGACCCGGACTGGGGCGAGGAGAGCCTGACACCGGCGGAGCGGGTCTTTGGCTGGAACAGCTTTGCCGTGCTGGCGATGGTCTCGGGCGTGCCCGAGGCGCCGGTCAACGCGATCTCGGGCTGGGCGCGGGCGACCTGCCAGCTGCGCTACGTGGTCGGCACCGACCCGGAAGAGGTGATCCCCGCGCTGCGCCGCCATCTCGATGCGCATGGCTTCGAGCGGGTGCAGATCCGCGCCCATGACCGGGGCTTCTTCGCCGCCACCCGGCTCGATCCCGAGCACCCTTGGGCGCAGTTCGTGGGCGCCTCGATCCGCAAGACGGCGGGCGAGTTGCACGTGCTGCCCAACCTCGCCGGCTCGCTGCCCAATGACAGCTTCACCGATATCCTCGAGGTGCCGACGATCTGGGTGCCGCATTCCTATCGCGGCTGCTCGCAGCATGCGCCGAACGAGCACATCCTGAAGCCGGTGTCGCGCGATGCGCTGCGGGTCATGGCCGGGGTGTTCTGGGATGTCGGGGCAGGGGGCACGCCCGCCAGCTGAGGACAGGACGTCTCGCAACAGAGCTTTTCAAAGACATCGGGGATCGCGGTGCGCCGGGCGTGCCGCGATCCCTTGCACTTTCTTGCGCAGGGTGCTGCTCTGGCCGGTGAAAGAGGAGCGCTCAGATGACCCTGTTCCCGATCCGGGCGGCGATGGCCGCCCTGCTGCTTTCCGTGTCGATGCCGCAGCCCGCGGTGGCGTTCGAACCCGGATACGCCGCCACGCTCGACGACCGCCATCTCGACCTGCGCCGGGCGCCGGGCTTCGACAGCCGGGTGATCGGCCGGCCTGGCCCGGGCACGATGCTCCGCGTGCGCGCGGTGCGCGGTGGCTGGGTGCAGCTCGTGGATCTTGGCGGGATCTATCCGTCTGGCTGGGTAGAGGCCACCACCCTCGCGGGGCTTGGTTGGGTCGATGCCACCCGGGCCGCCGGGACGGGCGAGGGGATGAAGCTCACCCGCGGCACCGACGCCGAGGGCCGGCCCACCGGCCGACGGTCTTTCATGAACGCGCCGTTCGGGGCGTCTCAGGAGACGCGGCCGTCGCCAGTCCCGTCGCCCACGCTGCCGCGCCCCTGGCCCACAGTGCCGGGCAGCGGGCGGCAAGAGCCTCTGAGCACGGATGTCGCACGCTTCGACTGCCGGAGCGGCAATGGCGCGGGGCAGGGTCTTGCGGGATGCACGCTGCGCCTGAGCGTCGCTCTGGAGATCCCCGAAGCCTATGCGCCCTTCCTGACGGAGGAGGTCGCGCTGGTCTGCGAGGCGAGCCTTTCCTACGAGAGCCTCGGCGCCGAAGAGCGCCGCACGATCTGGCAGCAGGACGGGATGCGACTGCCGGTTCGCGACGGCACCAGCGGCGGCGACGTGATGCTTCGCTTCGACTTTTCGCTGGAGCCGGACCCGGTGCTTTCGGCAGAGGTCGAAAGCGTCGACTGCCAGCCCCGTCGGTAGTCTTGCCCTTCGACCTCGGAGCAAGAAGCCGCGCTGCGCCTTCTTCAATTCAATGACCGAACAGACTGAAAGCGCCTCCGCGATATCCCGCGGGGGCGCCTGACCATGTCCAAGGGCGCCCCGCTTTCCGGGGCGCAGGCCTCTCAGTAGGGGCTGTCTTCGAAGTAGAAGTCGTCGGCGTTCTCGGGCGTGATCAGCTCCGAGGCGATGATGAACTCGCCGCTCATCGGGGCGGCACCGGTGACGCCGACGGCGGTCATCTCGATGGCGGTGGAGATCATTGCCGGCGGGTAGGTGACGTTGACCGGCACCGTCTCGTCGCCGTTGCGGATGCGGTCGACCATCTCCTTCATGCCGGCGCCGCCGACCACGATCATCTCGTCGGTGCGGCCGGCCTGTTCGATGGCGGCCAGCGCGCCCACGGCCATGTCGTCATCCGCCGCCCAGACCGCGTCGATCTCGGGGAAGCGCGACAGCCAGTCCTGCATCAGGGTGAACGCGGTGTCACGGTTCCAGTTGCCGTGATCCATCGCCAGCACCTCAAGGCCGGAGCCGTCGATTGCCGCCTCGAAGCCCTCGACCCGCTCGTTGTCGACGGTGGAAGGGATGCCGCGCATCACCACGACCTTGCCGCCATCCTCGAGCGCACCGGCGAAATACTCGCCCGCGGTGCGGCCGAAGCTGTCGTTGTCACCGGCGACGTAGAGCGTCTCGATGCCCTCCACGGCGAGGCCGCGATCGACCACGGTGACCCAGGTGCCGCTCTCGGCGATGCGCTGGATCGGACCGGTCAGCGGCTCGGATTCGAACGGCAGCACGACGAGCGCGTCGATGCCGCGGGTCGCCACCATGTCCTCGAGATCCGAGACCTGGGTGGCCGAGTCCGGCGTGGTGGTCAGCACGAAGCTGTGCTCGGGGTAGACCTCCTGAAGGCGCTCGACGGTGCGCTCGGCATGGTAGTTCAGCGCCCCGGCCCAGCCGTGGGTCGCGGCCGGGATCGAGATCCCGATGGTCTCGGCCTGCGCCGAGCAGGCCAGTGCGCCGATCAGCGCGGTGGTTGCGAAAAAGGTCTTCGTCATCTGGTAGTACCTCCCATGGAAAAGACGACGTTGCAGTCAGGCGGTCTCTCAGCGGTCGCTGGCGCTCTTGCGCTGCATGACCACCGCGAGGATGATGACAGCCCCCTGGATCGCTCCGTTCAGGTAGGGGCTCACGAAATCGGTGAGGTTGAGGATGTTGCCGATCAGGCTCAGGATCAGGACGCCCACGACGGTGCCCCAGACCCGGCCGAAGCCGCCCTTCAGAAGCGTGCCGCCGATGATCACCGCGGCGATCGCCTCGAGCTCCCAGAGCAGGCCGGTGGAGGCCGAGGCCGAGCCGAGGCGCGGCACGTACATCACCACGGCGAAGCCCACCAGCAGGCCGAGCAGGGCATAGGTGGCCAGCCGCACCTTGAGCACCGCGATCGAGGAGTAGCGCGCGACGCGCTCGTTCGAGCCGATGGCGGCGCAGTGGCGGCCGAAGGCGGTGTGGCGCATGACGATCTCGCCGATGATCGCCACCACGGCGAAGGCGATGATCGGCCAGCTGATGCCGGCGATGCCGCCGTAATAGACCGGGCGGTAGAGCTCGCGCATCTCGAAGCCGAGGCTCAGCGTGCCGCCATCGGCCAGCCACGTGATCAGCGAGCGGTAGATGCCCATGGTGCCCAGCGTCACGATGAAGGCCTCGATGCCGACCCGCGTGATCAGCACGCCATTGATGATCCCGGCGATCAGCCCGGCGGCCAGCGCCAGCGCGACCCCCAGAAGGATCACCGGCAGGGTGACGCCCATGCTCTCGGTCAGCGTGTTCATGGTCAGGATCATCAGGCCCGCCACGAAGGCGGCCATCGAGCCAACCGACAGGTCGAGCCCGCCGGCGGTGATCACGAATGTCATGCCCACCGCGATGATGCCGATGAAGGCCGAGCGTGCCAGTACGTTGGTGATGTTGGCGTAGCTCAGGAAGTTGGAGTTCAGCGCCATGCCGATCAGGATCAGCGCGATGAGCGCAACGACGGGGCCGATCACCTGAAGGTTGATCTTGCGGCCCGCGCCTTGCGAATTGGTTTTCGATGCCGTCGCCATGGTCATGCCACCGCCTCTTTACTGGTCTCCCCGAGGCCCATCGCCAGACGGACGATGGACCCCTCGTTCACGTCGTCTCCCTCGAGCGCGCCGACCACGCGCCCGTCATGCATGACCAGCGCCCGCGAGACGATGCCGATCAGCTCGGGCATCTCGGAGGAGATCACGATGATGGCGTGGCCCTCGGCGGCGAGCCGAGAGATCAGGCCGTAGATCTGCTGCTTGGTGCCGATGTCGATGCCGCGCGTCGGCTCGTCGATCAGGATCACCTGCGGCTTGCTGAGCAGGGTCTTGGCGAGCAGCAGCTTCTGCTGGTTGCCGCCCGAGAGGTTGCCAACCGGCATGCCGCGCTCGGGGATGCGGATGGCGAACTCCTCGATGGCGCGGTCGAGCGCGGCCTCCTCGGCCTTGCGGTCGATCAGCACCTTGCCGAAGCGGTCGAGCAGCGCCAGCGTCAGGTTCTCACGCGCGCCCTTGTCGAGCAGCAGCCCGGCGTTCTTGCGGTCTTCGGTGAGATAGACCAGCCCGCGTTCCATCGCGGTGCGCACCTCGCCTGCAGGCAGCTCCTCGCCCATCAGTCGCACCTGTCCCGTGCGCGGGCGCAGCCCGGCGATGGCCTCGGCCAGCTCGGTGCGGCCCGAGCCCACCAGCCCGCCGATCCCCAGCACCTCGCCCCGGCGCAGGGTCAGGCTGGCATCCTCGATGAGGCCCGGCACCGAGAGCCCCTCGACCTCGAGCATGACCTCGTCCTGCGGCACCGCCTTGGCCGGGTAGAGATCCGACAGCTCGCGGCCCACCATGGCGGCGGCCATTTCGTCCTCTGATATATCGGCGACCATCTCCGAGCGCACCATGGCGCCGTCGCGCAGCACCGTGACCCGGTCGCAGACGCGCTTGACCTCCGAAAGCTTGTGCGAGGTGTAGAGGATCGCCACGCCCTCATCGCGCAGGCGCTCGATCTGGCGGAACAGGATCTCGCAGTCGCGCTCGGTCAGCACGGCGGTGGGCTCGTCCATGATCAGGACCCGAAGGTCGCGGGACAGCGCCTTGGCGATCTCGACCATCTGCTTCGAGGGCACCGAGATCTGCGACACCTGCGCCGATGGGTCGACGTTGCATTCGAGCCGCTCGAGCAGCTCGCTGGTGCGGGCGCGCATCGCCTTGTGATCGAGGCGCCAGCCGCGTTTCAGCTCGCGCCCAAGAAAGACGTTCTGGTCGACACCGAGATGCTCCGCGAGGTTGAACTCCTGGTGGATCATCACGATCCCCAGCGCCTCGGCATCGTCGGAGCTCTGGAAGCTGATCGGCTTGCCGTGCCACAGCGTCTCGCCGGCGGTGGCGTCGTAGTAGCCGGCGATGATCTTCATCGTGGTCGACTTGCCGGCGCCGTTCTCGCCGATCAGGGCATGGATCTCGCCGGGACGAAGCTCAAAATCCACCCCGTGAAGGACCTGAACCGGCCCGAAGGACTTGTCGACGCCGCGCAGGGCGAGGATCGGGTCAGCCATGGCCCACCTCCACCCAGGCGCTGTCGGCCTCCGCCGAGCGGATGCAGGCATCGATGAACTCGAGCCCCTCGACCCCGTCGCGGATGCCCGGGAGAAGGGTCTCGTGCGGCTGCCCGGCCTGCCTCGCGCGGATCGCCTCGGCGGCCTCGGCGTAGATGTTGGCAAAGCCCTCGAGATAGCCCTCGGGATGGCCCGGCGGCACGCGGCTGCCGGCCATGGTCTCGGCGCCGCGACGCAGCTTGCGCGCCGGCTCTCCGAGCTTGGTGAACCACAGGGTCTCGGGCGTCTCGTGGGCCCATTCGATCCCGGCGATCTCGCCGTAGATGCGCAGCTTGAGCCCGTTCTCGGTGCCCGGCGCGACCTGGCTGCACCAGAGCGATCCCTTGGCGCCAGAGGCGTAGCGCATCATGATCTGGGCGTTGTCATCCACCGCGCGGCCCGGCACGAAGCTGGTCAGATCCGCCGCCAGCCGCTCCGGCGCCATGCCGCTGACGAAGCGGGCGAGCTGGAAGGCGTGGGTGCCGATATCGCCGATCGAGCCGCCGGCGCCGGCCTTCTTCGGATCGCCGCGCCAAGCCGCCTGCTTGCTGTCGCTGGGCCGTGCCAGCCAGTCCTGCGCATATTCCACCTGCACCAGCCGGATCGGCCCGAGATCGCCACGCGCGATCATCTCGCGCGCCAGTCGCAGTTGCGGATAGGCCGAGTAATTGTGGGTCAGCACGAAGAGCGCGCGGGCCTCTTCGGCGATCTGCGCCAGCGCGTGGGCGTCCTCGAGCGTCGAGGTCATCGGCTTGTCGCAGATGACGTGGATGCCAGCCTCGAGGAACGCCTTGGCGGCGGGAAAGTGCACGTGGTTGGGCGTGCAGATCGACACCGCCTCGATGCCGTCGGGGCGGGCCGCTTCCTCGCGCGCCATGACAGCGAAATCGTCATAGGTCCGCTCCGGCGCGATGCCGATCTCTGCGGCGCTCTCGGCGTTGCGCTCGGGCGTGGTCGAGAGCGCGCCGGCGATCAGCGCAAAGCGGTTGTCGAGCCGTGCCGCGATGCGGTGCACATTGCCGATCATCGCGCCTTTGCCGCCGCCGACCATGCCGAGCCTGATGGGAGTGTGGGTCATGGTGTCAGCCCTCCAGCCCGAGCATCCGCAGGTTCGCGGCCTGGTCCGTGCCTGACGCCGCGAAATCGTCGAACGCGTGCTCGGTGACGCGAATGATGTGATCCTTGACGAACTGCGCGCCTTCGCGGGCGCCGTCCTCGGGGTGCTTAAGGGCGCATTCCCACTCGACCACCGCCCAGCCGTCGAAATCCATGGCCGCGAGCTTGGCGAAGATCGCCTTGAAATCGACCTGCCCGTCGCCGGGGCTGCGGAAGCGGCCCGCTCGGTCGACCCAGGACTGGAAGCCGCCATAGACGCCCTGCCGCCCCGTGGGGCGGAACTCGGCGTCCTTGACGTGGAACATGCCGATGCGTTCGGCATAGATGTCGAGATGGGCGATGTAGTCGAGCTGCTGCAGGAGGTAGTGGCTCGGATCGTAGAGCATCATCGCCGCCGGATGCTGGTCGACCCGGTCGAGGAACATCTCGAAGCTGGCGCCGTCATGCAGGTCTTCGCCGGGATGGATCTCGTAGCAGATCTTCACGCCCTTCTCGGCAGCATGGTCGAGGATCGGCCGCCAGCGCTTGGCCAGTTCATCGAACGCCGCTTCGACAAGGCCTGCCGGGCGCTGCGGCCACGGGTAGAGATAGGGCCAGGCCAGCGCGCCCGAGAACGCCGCCATCCGGTCAATGCCGAGATTGGCCGAGGCGTCGATGGTCTTGAGCACCTGCTCGACCGCCCATTCCTGCCGCGCCTTCGGGTTGCCGTGCAGCGCGGCGGGGGCAAAGCCGTCGAAGGCCTCGTCATAGGCGGGGTGGACCGCCACGAGCTGGCCCTGGATATGGGCCGAGAGCTCGCTGATCGCGACGCCGTTTGCGGTCGCCGTGCCGGCGAGCTCCTGGCAGTAGTCGCGCGACGTGGCCGCCAGGTCGAGATCCATCAGGCCGGCCTCGCCGGTCGGGACCTGAACGCCGAGATAGCCGCAGCCCGCGGCCCATTTGGTGATGTTGTCGAAGCTGTCGAACGGCGCATCGCTGCCAACGAATTGCGCAAGAAACAGGCCGGGGCCTTTCAGTGTTCGCATGTGCCCTCCCAGGTCGCCGATAGTAGATGTAATCGGTTACATATAGTGCTGACACACTCTGAAAAGGTTTTCAATACCGTTTGAAAGTCGTATTGTCGCATTTGAATGAGAGGAGACCGCCGTTGAGAGATCCCGAACAGGCCCCGCGCATCCACGACGTTGCCAAGCTTGCCGGGGTGTCGGTGGCGACCGTGAGCCGCGTCTTGTCGAACCCGTCCATCGTTGCCGAGCGTACGCGCCTTGCGGTCGAAAAGGCCGTGGCCGAAACCGGTTACACCGTCAACGTCATGGCGCGGAACCTGCGCCAGCAGCAGGTGGGCGGCGTGCTGGCTCTGGTCCCGAACCTCGCCAATCCGTTCTTCTCCTCGATCCTCGCGGGGATTGCCGACGCGCTGCGCGAGGAGGGACTGAGCCTGCTTGTTCTCGACACGAGGCGCGCCGACACCGGATCTCCGACGGGGGGGATCCGCTCTTACCTGACGCGGTCGCGGGCCGACGGGCTGATCGTGCTCGACGGGAGTCTCGATCCGGCGCTGTTCAGCCAGCCATCCTGCCCGCCGGTGGTGCAGGCCTGCGAGTGGATCGACGGACTGGCGGGGCCGCGCGTGCTGGCCGACAACGCGGCAGGCGCCCGGTTCGCGGTCGAGCATCTTCTGGGGCTCGGTCACCGGCGGATCATGCACGTGACCGGCCCGTCCGAGAACACGCTGTCGCAATCCCGTGCAGCGGGCGTGGCGCAGGCGTTGGGGCCACTGGGGCTGGCGCCCGTGGCACGCATGGAGGGCGCCTTCACGCTGGCCTCGGGCCACGCGGCGGCGGCGGCGCTGATGGCCGAGCCCGAGCGTCCGACGGCGGTGTTCTGCGACAACGACGAGATGGCGATCGGGCTGATGGCGGGTCTGCAGGCGCGCGGGCTGCGGGTGCCCGACGATGTCTCCATTGTGGGCTTCGACAATATCGAGATGGCGGCCTACGCGAATGTACCGCTCACCACGGTCCGGCAGAAGCGGGCGCATCTGGGGCGCCGCGCTGCCGAAATGCTGCTTGCACATCGCGCGGCGCCGAAGCTCGAGGAGGAGCTCATCCTTCCGGTCGAGCTGGTGATCCGACAGAGCACCGCGCCGCTGCCGGTGGCGTGACGCCCTCCGCTCGGAGCCCCGATCCCGTCCGACAGTGACACGCCGGCCCGTTGCAGGCGTCGCGACCGCGCTTGTTCCGGCAACCGTCGAGCTGTGCCGGGCTTCGTGTCACGGGCCGTATTGCTGCTCCCGCGTCGCATCCCAGCTGCGCAGGAACTCGGCGCGCTTGATCTCGTCGAGGAACGTGAGCAGGCCCGGTCCCAGCCGGATCGGCAGGAAGCTCCCCGTTGTTCTGGCGAGCAACTGCGCCGCCGGCGAGAGATCCTCCATCGGCGGGGCGAGGGGGATCAGCACGGTGTCGCGGTCGATCAGCTGCTGTCCTTGGGGGGACAGGAGGAAGGTCACGAAGGCCTCGGCCACCTCGGGGTTCCCGGCGGTCTTGGGGACGAAAACGCTGCGCGACATGACGAGGTTGTAGTCGTCGAGGAAATGCACGCCGATATTGTCATGCGCCACTGACAGGTTCAGCGCGTAGGAGCCGATCACGTTCAGCGCCATGGCCAAATCTCCGCGCCCGGTGGCCTCGACCATGTCGGCGGTGCAGCAATAGCTGCGCATGTTGGCGCGGCCCAGAACCTCGGTCAGGCGCTGCGCCTGCACGCTCTGGATGGTGTCCTGCGTGGCGAAGAGATAGCCGATGCCCGAGCGTCGCAGATCGTAGCCGCCGATCTTGCCGCGCAGCTCGTTCTCGCGATCGCGGATGAAGCTCGACAGGTCGCGATGGCTGGTCGGCAGCTCGTCCCGCGAAAGCAGGTCGCGGTTGAAGAGGATGGCGGCGGGCTCGAAGGTGAAGCCGAAGAGCTCCGAGCGCCATTGCGCCCAGCCGGGCGGCTGCAGCGGCTCGGGGATGCGCAATCGGCGGGCGAGGCCGCGGTTCACCAGATCGACCTGCAGGTCCATGGCGGAGGAAATCGCCAGATCCGGCGCCTCGCCCGGAGCGACGTCGAGCAGGGCGCGGTGCAGGTCGACGGTCTGGAACTCGCGGTAGGCGACGGTCAAGCCGGGGGTGCGCGCCTCGAAGGCCGAAATCAGCGGCGCCATGGCGACCCGGTCGGTCGACGCCCAGATCGTCAGCTCCTCGGCCGCGGCGCCCCGCGGGCCAGCCACGACCGTCAGGCAGGCCAGAAGCAGCGCGAGAAGGCGCGGGAAGGCGATCGTTGCCCGCAGCCCGCCAAGCGCCGAGCTGCCCAGTTCGAGCCGCGCGCCGTGGCCTTCGGCGACCGAGCGCACGATGGCGAGCCCCAGTCCCGAGCCGGCGGTCTTGCGGTTGATCGAGGTGAAGCGCTCGGTCGCCAGCCCTCGGTCCGCCGGCGCGATGCCGGGGCCCGCGTCCGAGACGGTAAGACGGATCGCGCTGTCATCGCCGTCAAGCTCGATGACGATGGTGTTGTCCGGACCGCCATGGCGCACGGCGTTGTCGATGAGGTTACGCAGCGCCTCGCGGATCGAGATCGCATCGCCCCGGATCGGCGCGGTGCCGCCGGGCAGCCCGGTCTCCTCGAGCGAGATCGTCGCCGCCCGCAGCCGGCGCTCGCGCAGCAGTTCGGCCAGCGTGTCGCGCACCAGCTTGCGCAGGTCCACGGGCTCGAGCCGGGCATCGTCGGAGCGGTGGATCACCATCGCGTTGGCAAGCAGCTGGTTGGTCAGGTGGACGGTACGCTCGGCCTGCTGCTCGGCCTTGCCGAGGCGGCCGCGCATACGCTCGGGGTCCTCGGCATCGACCGCGAGGGCAAGTTGGCCCTGTAGCGCCGAGAGCGAGGTGCGGGTCTGATGTGCAACGTCTGCAATGAAGCTCTCGGTCAGCGCCCGACTGCGGCCAAGCTGGGCGATGAAGCTGTTGATGGCCCGGAACAGGTCCGAAATCTCCTGCGGCGGGTCGCCCTCGATGGGCGACAGGTCGCGGGGCCTGCGTGCCAGCAGCGTGTCTGCGATCGCCCCGAGAGGCGCCAGCGACGTGCGGATCGCCAGCCAGACGAAGGCCAGCCCGATCAGCGATACGCCGCCAAGCCCGGTGATCCCGTAGAGAAACAGCGTATCGCGCTGCGCCTTGCGGGCGCCGAGCGTCTGGCCGATCTGCACGAAGACCCATTCACGGCCGCTGGCGGAGGTCAGCTGCCGCCCCTGCAGGATGAAGCGGAAGCCCTCGTCGAGCTTCGCATCGTAGAACACCGGCTCGGCCGAGGGCCGCAGATCGTCGGGAACCGGAAGGTCGGGCGTGCCGGTGATCTCGCCATAACCGGGCGAAAACACGCGGTAGGTGATGCGGTCGTCGGCGGCGAGGGCGAGGATGTCCATCGCCGATTGCGGCAGGTCCACGGTGGGGCCGTCGGAATTGTACGAGACCCGCTCGAGCACCGACAGCGCCGCCCCGGCCAGCAGAAGGTCATAGGTGCGGTTCGAGGCGGCGCGGGCGTAGTTCCACAACAGCACCGAGATCAGCAGCAGCAGCAGCATGAAGCCCGCCGCCATGCTTGCGAGCAGGCGGCGCTTCAGCGAATGGCCGCGGCGCGGCTCAGTCGTCGTCGCTGACATAGGCCATGTATCCCAGCCCGCGGGCGGTCTTGATCACCAGAGGTGTGCCGCCGAGCTTGCGGCGCAGCCGCGTGACGAGCTGTTCGACGGCGTTGAGACTGGGGGTCTCCTCAAAGGTGTAGAGCTTGTCGGCCACCTCTTCCTTGGTCAGCATGCGCCCCAGGTTGTCGAGCATGATCTCGAGCAGCTGCACCTCGCGCGCACGCAGCTCGAGCAGGACGCCGTCCACATGGGCCTGTTTGGCGGCGCGGTCGAAGCGGAACGGGCCGGCGGCGAAGACGTTGCTCGACGCCCCGGCGCGGCGCCGTGCCAACACCCGGCAGCGGGCCGAGAGTTCGCGGAAATCGAACGGCTTGACCATGTAGTCGTCTGCCCCCGCATCGAGCCCCACGACCCGGTCGTCGATCTCGCTGCGGGCGGTCAGCACGATGACCGGCGTCGCATCCCCGCGCGATCGCATCGAGCGCAGCACCTCGTAGCCGCTGCGGCCGGGCAGGTTGATGTCGAGGAGCACGAGATCGAAGGAAGAGAAGCGCAGCAGGTCGTTGGCCTCTTCGCCGTTGGACTCGCGGTCGACGGAATGACCCTCGCCGCGAAGGCGATCGAGGATCGTCTCGGCCAGTTCGTCATTGTCTTCCACAAGCAGCATTCTCATGGCCGCTTTCCTACCCCGTTGCCGCGGGCCGGAGAAGCGCCAACCGTGCTGCCCTGCGACATGTCAGCGTCCTGTCAGTTTGGCGTCAGCATCGCCACAGCAATCGTGACGCATAAGGTGCGTCGCCCGATGGGCACCGATTTCTTGGGAGGATCACATGACCATCACTCGTCTTTCGACCGCGTTTCTCTGCGCCCTGACGCTGGGCGCTCCGGCCTACGCCCAGAGCGCAATCGACAACCCCGAATGCGTCGCCCCGGCCAACCCTGGCGGCGGCTTCGACCTGACCTGCCGCGTGGCGCAGACCGGCCTTCAGCCGCACGTCTCCGAGCCTGTGCAGGTCACCTTCATGCCCGGCGGCATCGGCGCAGTGGCGTTCAACCAGTTCAACACCAACCGCACCGATGACGGCTCGGCCATCGTTGCGTTCTCGACCGGCTCGCTGCTGAACATCATCCTCGGCAAGTACGGCGCGTTCGACGAGACCGACGTGCGCTGGCTGGCCACCGCGGGCGCCGATTTCGGTGCCGTCGTGGTGCGCGCCGACAGCGAGTTCGAGACCCTCTCCGACGTCATGGATGCGCTCAGCACCAACCCGGGCGACGTGGTCGTCGGCGCCGGTGGTTCGGTCGGTTCGCAGGACTGGATGAAGGGCGCGCTGCTGATGCGCGAGGCCGGCGGCACGCCGATGCAGATGCGCTACGTGGCGTTCGACGGTGGCGGCGATGCCATCGCCTCGCTGCTCGGTGGCTCGATCGAGGTCTATACCGGCGACGTGGGCGAGATGGTCCCCTATCTCGACAGCGGCGACATGCGCATCCTCGCGACGCTGTCGCCCGAGCGCCTCGACGCGCCGTTCGACGAGATCCCGACCGCCAAGGAGCTGGGCTACGACGTCGAATGGACGATCATGCGCGGCTTCTACACGGGCAAGGACGTGTCCGAAGCGGACTACCAGAAATGGGTCGATGCGTTCGATGCGGCCTACGCCACCGACGCCTTCGCCACGGTTCAGGCCGAGCGCGGCCTGCTGCCGCTCAACATGTCCGGCGACGAGCTGACCAGCTCGATCAATACGACGATGGACGAGCTTCGTACCATCGCGACCGAAGCGGGCCTCATCCAGTAACGCCCGCTTTCTCCCCGCAAGGCCGCCTCCTCCCACTCCGGGAGGCGGCCTTCGCGGCGCTCCGGGCCGTGATGCCCGGCCTATCCCCGAATTCCCCGACATTCCGACCCCCCGAAATCCCGAACCAAGGAGGCTCTCCATGGCTGACCGCATCTTCGCGGCGGTGCTTCTGGCGGTGACCATCGGTTATGCGGTGATCGCCTTCACCGTCATCCGGGCTCCGTTCCAGTACGACCCGCTCGGCCCCGAAAGCTGGCCGCGCATCCTCTCCATCGTCGCCATTCTGTGCCTGCTCTACATCCTGTGGAAACCCGACGCGATCGGCTTCGACATGACCAGGCAGGTCTGGTTCCGACTCGGCGCCGCCGTGGTGCTTCTGCTGGCCTACTCGGATCTCTACGAGCCGCTTGGCTTCATTCTGTCGACCATCTTCTTCGCCACCATCATGGCGCTGATGCTGGGGGCGCCGCGCCTGCGCGCGGTGGGCTTCGGCATTGCCGCCGGGGTGTTCGGCTGGCTGCTCTGCGTCACCCTGATGGACCTCAACCTGCCGGAAGGCGCGCTTTACGAAGCGGTCGTCGACAGCTTCCAGCAAACCGAAGAAGAAGGAGCCAGCTGATGGACGCGGTTCTCTCCGGTCTGGCGACGGGCTTCTCCGTCGCGCTCGACCCGTTCAACCTCATGCTGGTGCTGGTGGGCTGCTTCGTCGGCACCCTGATCGGCGCCCTGCCGGGCCTTGGCCCGATCAACGGTGTGGCGATCCTGCTGCCCATCGCCTACGGGCTCGGCTTCCAGCCCGAGGCGGCGCTGATCCTGCTCGCCGGGATCTACTACGGTGCCGAGTATGGCGGCCGGATCTCGTCGATCCTGCTCAACGTGCCCGGCGATGCCGGCGCGGTGATGACCACGCTCGACGGCAACCCGCTGGCCCGCGCCGGCCAGGCCGGCCGGGCGCTGTCGCTCTCGGCGGTGGCCTCCTTCGTCGGCGGCACCTTCGCGGTGATCCTGATGTCGCTCTTCGCGCCCGCGCTGGCCGGCTTCGCCGTCACCTTCGGCCCCGCCGATTACGTGGCGCTGATGGTCTTCGCCTTCGCTTCGCTGGCCTCGCTTGTCGGCAAGAGCACCGTCAAGACCCTGCTCGGTGCCACCATCGGCCTGATGCTCGCCACCATCGGCATCGACGCCAACACCGGCGTGCCGCGCTACACCTTCGGCATACCCGACATTCTCGCCGGGATCGACTTCCTGATCGTCGTGGTCGGCCTGTTCGGCATGGCCGAGCTGCTGACCCTCGTCGAGCAGCAAGCCCGCGGCACGCTCAAGTCGCTGCCCGTGGACCGCAGCTTCGTCACCATGGCGGACCTCGCCAAGAGCAAGTGGACCATCGCCCGCAGCTCGGTGATCGGCTTCTTCATCGGCATCCTGCCCGGCACCGGCGCCTCGGTGGCCTCGGCGGTGGCCTATGGCACTGAAAAGCGAATCTCGGACACCGAAGGGACCTTCGGCAAGGGCGACGTGCGCGGCCTCGCGGCGCCGGAAGCGGCCAACAACGCGGCCGCAGGCGGCTCGATGGTGCCGATGCTGACGCTTGGCATCCCGGGCTCGGGCACCACCGCGATCCTGCTCGGCGCGCTGCTGATGTTCAACATCCAGCCCGGCCCGACCATGTTCACGCAGCGCCCGGAAGTGGCCTGGGGCCTCGTGGCGTCGATGTATATCGGCAACGTCGCGCTGCTGGTCATCAACCTGCCGCTGGTGGGACTCTTCGCCCGCATGTTGACGATCCCGCAGCACTACCTCACGCCGCTGATCGCGGTGCTGGCCTTCATCGGCATCTATACCATCGTCGGCAACCCGCACGACCTGTTCATGATCACCATGCTCGGCGTGTTCGGCTGGTTCCTGCGCAAGCTCGACTTCTCGCTCGCGCCGATCATCCTCGGCTTCGTGCTGGGCGGCCTGTTCGAGGACAACCTGCGCCGGGCCCTGTCGATCTCGGGCGGCGACTGGAGCATCCTCGTGTCGAACTGGAAGAGTATCCTCCTCTACGTGCTTGCGCTCTTCGTTGTGGTGCTTCCGATCTGGCTCGCGCGGCGCGCACGCGGTAACGCAATGCAGGACGCGGAATCGCACTAGGACCCGCCATGCAGGTGCCAGACAACATGAAGACAGCGGGGCTCACGGGCCTCGCGGCCCTCGGAGGGGCGGCGATCGCCGCCCTTCTCGGCGTTCCGGCAGGGGCGCTTATCGGGGCGATGCTCGCGGTGGCGCTGATGGCCGGGCTCGGCCACGCGGTCACCGTGCCGGTCATCGCGCGAGACCTCGCCTTCCTCGTGATCGGCATCTCGCTCGGCGCGGGCATCGATGCCTCGGTGCTGCCGCACCTGCCGGGCTGGTCGATCAGCCTGCTCGGGCTCGCGGTGGCGCTGGTGGCCACCATGGCGGCCAGCACCTTCCTGCTGCAGAGGGTGTTCGCCATCGACTGGCAGACCGCGGTTCTTGCGAGCGCGCCCGGCACCATGTCGAACGCGGTGGCGATCGCGGTCGAGGGCAAGGGAGATGCGTCGGCGGTGATGATCCTACAGCTGATGCGGCTGGTGATCCTCGTCACGCTGGTGCCGCCCCTTGCGGCGGTGCTGGGCGCACCGGATGCGGCGGCGGGGGGCGAGCGCCCGGTGATGCCATTGCTGGCGCTTGCTGGGCTGCTTGTGGTGGGGCTGCCGCTGGGTCGCTTCGTGGGCCGGCGCGGCATCTCGGCCGCCTGCCTGCTGACCGGGATCCTGTTGAGCGGCGTCGGGCACGGCGCCGGGCTGATTCACGGGGCGGCGCCGTCGTGGATGGTCTTTCTCGGCTTCACCATGACCGGCGCGGTGCTTGGGACGCGGATCAGCAAGGTCGATCTGCGCTCGGCGTTGAAGCTTGCCGGGGCAGGCACGGTGGTGGTCGGTATGGCGCTTGGCATGGCGCTGGTGTTCGCGCTGATCACGCAGGCGCTGACCGGGTTCCCGCTGGGCCAGATCCTCATCGCCTATGCGCCCGGCGGGGTCGAGGCCATGGCCGCGATCGGTTTGGCCCTTGGCTACGATCCGGCCTTCGTGGCGGCGCATCATTTCGCGCGGATCCTGATCCTGCTGGCGCTGGTCCCGGCCTTCCTGCGGCGCGGCGCGTGAGCGCCTGACACGCGGCGGATGGCTGCCCCCGGCGACCACGGTCGGCGGTCAACCGCTTCGGCGGGCGCTCGTGTTGCAAACTAGCGAAAGTGTCACTTGCCCGGCAAGTCAGAGGGCCAGAGTCCGAGGAACTGGCACAAATCCCTCGCGCCGAGACGAGTGAACTGCTCCATCGATTTGATCGCGTCATCCACCAATGAGCTGCCGAAGACCGCGTCAGGCCGATGCCGCAGCGAAGATGGCGCCGTTGAAGAGCCGCACGGGTTCCGTTCGAAACGCGGAACACGCCAATGGAGAGCGCCTTTCACGCACTCAAAGTCGAGCGCGTGCATCACCCGGTCTGAGTGACAAAGGGCGAGGTATGGAGTGTTTCCGGGCGCTCGTGGAGGATGCGGGCGGTTGTCATCGCCCTTTGGCGAAGGTTTGGGTGGCGGCAGCCAGCTCGCCACCGTCACCATCGCTTCTGCCTCAGGACGCCAGTTTCCCGCTCCCCTCCGGCTGGCGCTCGAGCGATGCCTGCTGCTCGATCAGGGGCCAGTCATAGAGCATCGGGATCATCTGTCCCTCGGCCCAGATGCCATGCTGGTCCTGCCCGTGGGGGTGCGTCGTATCCGCAGCGGTGCCGTGGCAGGCAATCCAACGCCAGGCGGACCAGTCGGAGAGGTCGAAGGCATAGCGTGCGATGGCGGCATAGCGCGCCGCCAGACCCTGCGCCGGGATGATGCCGGTCGCGCAAACGGTGTCGTTGTCGCCCCCAATCGCGGCCGTCGCCAAGTCAAGCGTCCCGGCCGACTCGGGAAAGACCCGTGCCAAGGGATGCGCGATCACCGGGCGGTGCACCTCGCCCCATGGCGGGGCCTCGCGCTCGGTCAGAATATCCTGCAGCGCCGCTTCGGTGAGGCCTGCCCAGTCGGTGCCATGTAGCAGCGTGGTGTCTCCCGAGCGCAGCAGACCGGGCAGCACCCACCAGGTCTGTGTGAGCATGTCGCCGGGGCCAATCATGTCGGCGGCGGGGCCTTCGGGGCGGGCAAGACCGGCCACCTCCGCGAGGCGCTTCGACATCGCAAGCCGCAAGCGCGCGTATAGCGTTGGCGTGATCGCGGCCTTCTCCATCACGCCGTCCCAGTCGAGCAACTGCTGGCAGAGCGCCGCCGTCTCGCCGGACTGTCGCTGGTGGCGGAAGAGATGATCGCGGAAGAGATGCGCGGCGGCGCTGCTCTGGTCCATCATGATCGGGCTCATGGTCTCGATCGACAGCGACTCGAGCGCGTCGAGCCGGGCGGCGATCCGCTTGGCGCGATGGATCGTGACCTGCTCAGGCGCATTCTGCCCGCGCACATGGACGGTGTCTCCCTGGATCTCGGTGTCGTGCCAGGTGCCCTCGTGCAGGTAGCGGCGGCCCGCCTCCTCGAAGCGTTCGATGAAGAGATCTTGGATTTTGGACATGGCGTGGGTCACACACCACGCCACGCGCGCATTGTGACCCACATGAGGGAAGCCCGGCCCGCGTCCGAGAATGCGAACGCGGACGACACTGCCGCGCTGGAGGAGATCATCGACCGGAACGAGGCGGCCTTCCGCGAGGAAGACTGGGATGCGGCCTCGGGGTGCAATCAGGAATTCCACTTCAAGATCGTGAACATTGCCCGGATGGAGATCCTCGGCGGGATGTTGAGCGCGCTCTGGCTTCAGACCGGCCCAGTGGTCTCGAGCTTCTACCAGCGCGGCGGGCGGTCGATGGTGGACGAGCATTATGCGATCGTTGCGGCCATCAAGGCCGGTGATGCCGACGCGGCGGCGCGCGTCATGAAGCGCGACGTGGCGGGCTCGGTCGAGGGCATCGTCGCGTACCTGCGCGAGCTGGCCCAGTAGCCAAGTCTTTCGCGACGCGCCGGGTCCGCCCAGTCAAACGAGGCGCTCCCTGTGGAGACCATGCGCATAGATTGAGGTGTCGACGCCGCCCGTGGCTTCCCAACGACGGACGACTGAACTCTGGAAATTTTCTACTCTTGCAATGCCTCGCGGGAGGGCCGAACGAATTGTCTTCGTTTGGGAATCCGCTTAAGGCAGCCCTTCAATCATCGGTGCCCGGATCTTCCAAACTACCGCGATCCGACCGGCGAGAGAATTCTCGCCTGAACGGTCTTCGCAATCCCGGTGTCCGATGTTGGACCCTTTCACCCGAGTGCATAAGAAGAGACTTTGCCAATCATAGCGCTGTGCTATTTGCGCCCGTTTTGGGTTCAGTATTTCTTCGCCTCAAACAAAACTCAACAGGAGAGACGACATGAGAACCCCCACCTGTCTACTCAAGGGCGGGATGCTTGCAGCCTGTCTGACTGCATTCGCACCGGTTGCCGCACTGGCTGATGACGTGTCCATTCGGCTTGGCCACGTCCTGCCTGAAAGCCACAGCTGGCACATCGCCACCTCCGGTTTCGCTGAGGAAGTGGCCGAGCGCACCGATGGTCGCGTCGCGATCGAGGTGTTCCCCTCGGGCCAGCTTGGCACTGAGAAGGAAGTGATCGAGGGCCTGCAGTTCGGGTCGGTGCAGGCCGGTCTGATCGGGTCGGGGTCGTTCCAGGGGATCGAGCCGCGCATGGGGATCATCGAGATGCCC
Source organism: Salipiger bermudensis (assembly GCF_017309175.1). Taxonomy (NCBI): domain Bacteria; kingdom Pseudomonadati; phylum Pseudomonadota; class Alphaproteobacteria; order Rhodobacterales; family Roseobacteraceae; genus Salipiger; species Salipiger bermudensis. The sequence continues at coordinate 99,874 of NZ_JAEKJV010000016.1, forward strand.
TATGCCTGGGGGGCCCGCGAGCAGGCCTTTACCGCGCTTGACGGCGATCTGGGTGTCGCGCTGGCCGACCTGCTGGACGGCAAAGGCATCAAGGTGCTTGGGTGGTGGGAAAACGGTTTCCGCAACATCACCAACAACGTGCGCCCGATTGAGACGCCGGAAGACCTTGCCGGTCTGAAGATCCGCGTGACGCCGGACAAGGTTCGGCTGGCCACCTTTGAAGGTCTTGGTGCCGAGCCTGCGCCGCTGTCGTTTGGCGAGCTCTATTCCGCGCTGCAACAAGGCCTGTTCGACGCACAGGAAAACCCGCTTTCGATCATCCATTCGGCATCGTTCTTTGAGGTGCAGAAATACGTCTCGCTCTCCGAGCACATCTGGGGCGCGGCGACACTGACCATGTCGAACGCGACCTGGAACAAGATCTCGCCCGAGGATCAGGAGATCGTCATGGACGCCGCCACCACCTGGGGCCTGAAGCAGCGTGACATGGTTGCCGCCGCGAACGACGAGCTGATTGCCCAGCTGGAAGAAGAGGGCATGGCGTTCAACGAAGTCGACAAAGCCGCCTTTATCGAGGCGGTCGAGCCGATCTGGGAAAGCCAGAAGGATGTCTATGGCGAAGAGCTTCTGACGATCCTCGACCAGTACCGTAAATGACCCTGCGGCCTGAAACAGCAGAAGTTGCATCGGTGGAGCCGGTGCAACTTTACGACTTCTCGCAGAAGGTGCTGTTTTCGCCTGCGGCGCGTGGCGAGGGCTATATCAAGCTCTCCGTGACGACAGGCAAGAAGGGCGCGACATCGATCGCGCACAGTCATCCTCGCGACGAGGTGACGCTCACGCTCAGGGGCGAGGCGATCCTGCGGGCCGGGGGCGCGGAATACCACATGACCGAGGGCACCGCAGTGCGCCTGCCGCCGGGACTGGATCACACGGTTGAGGTGATTTCCGACGAATGGGTCGTCGTGGCGGCCTATTGCGATGAATGCACGCTGTGCCGTGGCTCGGAAGGGGTCTTGAAGCAATGAGACTTGCGAACGGGTCGCTGCGCGCGGCCAGCTTGATTGACCGGGCGGCGCGCTGGTGTGGCGCGATGCTGGTCGCCGGGTTTGCGGCGATGGTCGTCTACGTCGTCATCTCGCGTTACCTGTTCTCCTCGACCCCACGCTGGGCCGAGGAGCTGCCTCGGCTGGCGCTGGTCTGGCTGACCTTCGTGGGCGCGATCTCGGGCTTCGTGCGCGGCACGCATTTCCGCGCCGGGTTGCTTGACCTGGTGGCGATGCCCGCGCCGCTGCGCAAGGGGCTTGCCGTTCTCGCATGGCTGGCGAGTTTCGTGTTCCTCGCGGTGCTCATCTGGACCGGCTGGACACTCACCGGGATCACCTGGTCGCACGAGACCACCGCGCTTTCGCTACCGGTTGGCCTGTTCTACCTCTCGTTGCCGATTTGCTGCGGCCTTGCCCTCCTGGGGCTCATCCTGAAAGGCGGCCGGACATGAGCCTCGCCCTTGCACTTCTTCTCGTTGTCTTCGTGGTACTCGTGCTGCTGGATGCGCCTATCGCCGTTGCGCTCGGCCTGTCGTCGATGTTCTATCTGCTGATCGCCGATGCCGCGCCGATGATCGTGGTTGCGCAGCGCGCGGTCGCGGGGATCAACAGCTTCACGCTTCTCGCCATTCCGCTGTTCCTGCTGGCGGGACTTCTGATGGTTCATGGGGGGCTTGCACCTCGGATCATTGCGCTCTGCTCGGCGCTGATCGGGCGGAGGACCGGAGGCTTGGCGATGGTGATGATCATCGCCTGCATGATGTTTGGCTCGCTCTCGGGGTCGGGCGTGGCTGACGTGGTGGCCATCGGTACGATGATGCTGCCCGCGATGAAGGATCAGGGGTATGCGCCCGGGTTCTCGGCCTCGGCCCTGGGCTGCGCGGGATCGCTCGGCACCGTCATCCCGCCCTCGATCGTGCTGATCGTCTATGGCACCGCCACGAACAGTTCGATCGGGCAACTCTTCGTGGCCGCGATCCTGCCCGGCATCCTGCTCGGCCTTGGCCTGATGCTGGTGGCCTGGTGGATTTCCCGCCGCAATGGCTGGCAGGGCGGGGAGCCGTTTTCCTGGGGCGAACTTGGCCGCGCCGCCAAGGGCTCGATCCTGGCCATGCTGGCGCCGATCATCATCGTCGGCGGCATTCGTCTTGGCATCTTCACCCCGACCGAGGCCGCCGGGATCGGCGTTGCCTATGCGTTGTTCATCGGGGTCTTCGTCTATCGCGCGCTGTCACTGTCCACGCTGACACGGCTGCTGCGCGAAACCACCGAAATGACCGGCGTGATCCTTCTGGTCATCGCCTCAGCCTCTGTCTTCGGCTGGATCCTCGCCGCCGAACAGGTGCCGCAGATGGCCGTGAACGGCATCACCCAAGCCACCGAGAGCGCGACCGTCGCGCTTCTGATGATGATGGCGGTCCTGCTGATCCTCGGAACCTTCATGGAGAGCATCGCGATCATCCTGATCCTTGCGCCGGTGTTCCTCCCGATCCTTGGCCACTACGGCATCGACCCGGTCTATTTCGGCATCCTTCTGACCATCAACCTTGCCATCGGGGCCAATACCCCGCCTCTGGGGATCGACCTGATGGCCGCCTGCCGGGTTGGTGAGATCCCGCTCAGCGCGTCGTTCAAGTACCTGATCCCGTTTCTTGGCGTGATGGTCGGGGTGCTGCTGCTTCTCGTCCTCTTCCCCGCGCTGATCACCGATCTCCCCGGCATCCTGTTCTGATCCCGGCTCCGAAAGAAGGTTTCCCATGCCGATTACCCCCGATACCCGCGTCGACCTTGACCGTTTCTGGTCCACCATTGAGGCCTCCGGAGAGATCGGCAAAGGCCGCCCCGGCGGTCTGTCGCGCCTGACGCTCGGCGATGCCGACCGCGAGATGCGCGACCTGTTTCGCGCGTGGTGCGAAGAGGCGGGCCTGAGCGTCGAGGTGGACGCCGCAGGCAATGTCTTTGGCCGCCGCGACGGCACGGAGAACGACCTGCCGCCGATCCTGATCGGCAGTCATCTGGACACCCAGATCAATGGCGGGCGGTTCGACGGGATCGCCGGCGTGCTGGGCGGGCTGGAAGTGATCCGCAGCCTGAACGACGCGGGTCATGTTACCAAACGCCCGATCGTCGTGGTCGACTGGACGAATGAGGAAGGCGCGCGGTTTTCGCCACCAATGGTCGCCTCTGGCTGCTTCGTCGGCAAGTATGACATCCACTGGGTCCATGACCTTGTCGCCGATGACGGGGCGCGGTTCGGCGATGAGCTCGAGCGGATCGGCTACAAGGGCGCGAAGGCCTGCAAGGCGGGTGAGATCGACGCCTATTTCGAGCTTCATATCGAGCAGGGGCCGATCCTGGATGCCGAAAAGCGGCAAGTCGGCATCGTGACCGGCGGGTATCCGGTGCGGGGCATGCGGGCGTCTTTCGCCGGCCAGACCTCGCATACCGGGCCGACCCCGATGGATCTGCGCAAGAACGCGCTGGCCGCAGGCGCGCGCTGGCTGACCGCCGTGGATGACATCGGCTGGGACTTCGCGGTGCATGACGGCAAGGCGACGGCGGCGCGGCTCACAGCCTGGCCCAACAAGGCCGGCATCCTGTCGGACACGGCCGAGGCCGTCTGTGACGTACGCCACCCCGACCCGATCACCACCCGCGTTATGGCGGAAAAGATGCGCCGGGCGCTTTACGAATCCGCTGCCCGCTGTGGCTGTGAAGCGCGGATCGAGGACGAGTGGGAATGGGGCGGCGACATTTTCGATCAGGAGATGATCGACAGCATCCGGGATGAAGCGATCCGCATGGAGTTCAACTGGCGCGACATCGAAAGTCAGGCGGGCCACGACGCCTATTTCCTTGCCACCCATTGCCCGACGGCGATGATCTTCACGCCCTGCGAGAACGGCATCACTCACAACAACGAGGAAAACTGCACGCCCGAGAGCTTCGTGGCCGGACTGAACATCCTCCTGCACGCGGTCGTCAAGCGGGCCGACCGATGACCTAGCGCTGAGGGTCTTTGGATCCGGCGGAATGGCGCTTCGGGATCTGGCGGCGGCAAAGCTTGCCGCCGCTCAGACCATATCGGGGTAGAGCGCCAGCAGCTCTTCGATCGTCTGAACGAATTTCCGCTCTGACGCGGACAGTTTCTCGGCCGCGGCATGGACCAGGTAGACATCCGCCCCGATCGGCTCGTCGGTGATCTTCAGCGGCCAGAGTTCGCCGCGTCGGATGTCGTCCTGGGCGACGGCCAGGGGCAGGATACCGATGCCCATGCCGTTGACGATCATCCGCCGTACCTCCTCGGTGTTGGTGCTCAGCCCGTTGATCCGATTGCCGAGCCGTGTCCCTTCGCGCAGGACCGACATCGGCTCCAGCCCCATGCCCTCCGTGGCGCAGGCGAAGGAGATGAACGGCTCTTGCCGAAGGTCGCGCAGTTCCACCGTTTCCTTCCCGAACAGCGGATGCTCAGCGCCGCAAAACACTCGGAACTCCTCGCGGAAAAGACGGATCGACGGCAGATTGACCAGCGGCTTGGCCAGCAGGCAGAATCCCAACTGCACGTGGCCCTGCTGGATCATGCGAACGATGGTCTGGCTGTTTTGCACTTCGCTTTTGAAGATCACCGATGGGTGACGGTGGTGAAAAAGACGCATTGCCTCGTCGATCAGCGGCGACACCAGGTTCGAGATGATCTGGTAGCGGACCTGCCCGCGCTCCTCGGTCTCGGCGTCGCGTACCAGGAGTGAAATCCGCTCGGCGCTGTGAAAGATATCGCGGCATTCCTGGAAAATCTTGTCGCCGCGCGTTGTCAGCTCGAAATGGCGGCTGTCTCTGAAGACCAGTTGGCAATCGAGCTGGGCCTCGAGCTTTTGCAGGGCATTGCTGACAGAGGGTTGGCTGAGGCCGAGCCGCCGCGCGGCCTTCGTGATGCTCCGCTCCTCGGAGATCATGTAGAACACGCGCAGAAGGTTCCAGTTCAGGTCGGCTTGACTGATGCTGTCCATGCTGGCGGTTCCGGTGTCGTCGGGTGATATGGGAGGTACCTGTGCGTGTTTCAGTCCGAAAATAGCAAGGAGCTATCATAGAGATTGGCTGGTTCTATGCACAGCATCTGTGCGGACCTCTTGTGCGGGGATAAGATTGCCGAAGTTTTCATCAGAAAGAAAGTCACATGAGCATCACACGCCTTCACCCCGGCCCCCGTATGAGCCAGGCCGTCATCCACAATGGCACTGTCTATCTGGCCGGTCAGGTCGGCACGCCCGGCGCGGACGTGGCCAGCCAGACCCGGGATTGCCTCGACGCGATCGATGCGCTTCTGGAAGAGGCCGGCACGGACAAGTCCAAGCTGCTGCAGGTCATCATCTGGCTGGCAGACATGGCCGATTTTCAGGACATGAACGCGGTCTACGATGCTTGGGTCGATCCCGCCAACCCCGCGGCGCGCGCCTGTGGCGAAGCCAAGCTGGCCACGCCCGACTACAAGGTGGAGTTCATCGTCACCGCGGCGGTCTGATCGGCCTTCCAATCCGGAGGTTATGCGAGTCATGACCTCCGGCTATTTGCTCTTTGCCCGCTCCTGCGGCTTCCTTGCCAGAACCTTCGCGACGTCAGGACAGGGGAATGCCGCCAGCGCCCAAGAGCATCGTCCCGGTAGACCAAATAGCTGGAAAATCCAGCTTTCGGCGGTCCAAAGATGGGGAGCAGCGCATTTGCGACAAGCCCCGCGCCAAGCGCAGCCCTCCGAAGGTGCGTCGGTGTCGCGGGGTCAGAGCGTCGCCGGTCATCCCGGCGCTTCGGGCTGTGGTTCGGTCAGAAAACCCCGCACGGCCGTGTGGATGATCCAGCGCCGGCTGGCGAGATTTTCCTTCGAAAGCACGTCGGTTTCGAAGGTGATACCGAAGGTGTACTGCGTTGCGACCGTATACCAGCACAGCGAAGAGGCCACGAAATAGAGGTCAACTGGGTCGACACCTCGGCGAAACACGCCCTGCTCCATGCCCATGTCCAGCACCTTGCGATATATGCCCTTGAGGTTGTCGACGTTCAGCCCAGCCTTGTCGACGCGTCTCAGGAATTCGCCCTTGTTGAGGTTCTCGATGCCAACGAGCACCAGGAAGTCCGGATTGGCGATATAGTAGTCGAAGGTGTAGTCGACCACGCGTGCAAGCGCCTCGTGTGGGTCATCGGGAAGCTCCAGTGCGCTTTCACCGGCGCGGATTTGAGCGTAGGCACGGTCAAGCACCGTGCAGTAGAGCGTCTCGCGATTGCCGAAATGGCGATAAACTAGGGATTTGTTCACGCCCGCGCTCAGGGCGATCGCCTCCATCCGCGTGCCCTCCAATCCGTTCGCAACGAATTGAGCATGTGCCGCAGCGAGGATTCTCTGACGCGTCTCCTGGCTGCGTAGCTCGTTCAGGTTCGGCTTCGGCCCCTGTGCCTGGCCGGTTTCTCGTGCCTCGGCACCTGTCTTTTTCATGGGGACTGTCCGTTTTTTGCACAATGAAGGCCGAGCCTCGAAATTAATGCCCTCTTGGGCATGACGCAAGTTGACGATCCGCAGCGGTCTGGCGCTTTCTAACTGCAACGTTATCGTTACAGGAATATGGACTTTGCCTACAGATACCAGATTCCGCGTCGCTTCGGACGTGGGCGGAACCTTCACCGATAGCATCGCCTACGATTCGCAGACCCGCCGCATCAGCGTCTCAAAGGTTCCGACGACCCCCGCAAACCGTGCCCTCGGCACGGCGCAGGGGCTGAAGACGGCCCTGTCGCAGCAGGGGGCGACCGGGCGCGACGTGTCCTATCTTGGTCATGGCATGACAACCGCCACCAACGCGGTGATCCAGCGCAACGGCGCCCGCACTGCCTTTCTGACAAACAAGGGTTTCCGAGACATCCTTCAGATCGGGCGGCAGAATCGTCCCACCTTGTTCGACATCGAAGTAACGCGGCCCGAACCCCTTGTTCCAAGGGAGCTTTGCTTCACCGCCGACGGCCGCATGGACCAGACCGGCGCCGAGATCGTCCCCCTGAGCGAGGCCGATGTCCGCGCCGTCGCCGCCGAAATGAAGTCCGCCGGCGTTGAATCCGTTGCCGTGCTTTTCCTGCATTCCTACGCCAACCCGGCGCATGAACGCCGTGCCCGCGCGATCCTCGAAGAAGAGATGCCCGGCGTCGCGGTCTGCGCCTCCACCGACGTGAACTCCGAGTTTCGCGAGTACGAGCGCGCCAGCACCACCGTGCTGAACGCCTACCTGCGCCCGGTGATGGACACCTACCTCAGCACCCTGTCCGAGATCCTGATGGATGGGGAGCGCGGCCTTGCGCTGGCTGCCGATCGCCCGGTGATGGTCATGGATGCGGCCGGCGGGCTGATGAGCCTGGACAGTGCCCGCGAAAAGCCGGTGCACACGGTGCTTTCGGGGCCGGCGGGCGGCGTGGTCGCGGCGGCGCATGTTTCGTCTCTGGCCGGGATCGACGACATCATCACCATGGACATCGGCGGCACCTCCACCGACATCAGCCTGATCCGCCGGGGCCGGCCAGAGATCACCCGCACGGCTTCGCTCGAGACCGTGCCGATTCAGCTGCCTGTCATCGACATCAACGCCATCGGCGCGGGCGGTGGCTCCATCGCCTGGATCGACGAAGGCGGCGCCCTGCGTGTCGGCCCGATGAGCGCCGAGGCCCGTCCTGGTCCCGTGTGCTACGGGCACGGCGGTGACCGGGCCACCGTGACCGACGCGAACATCGTACTCGGCCGATTTGACGGCAGCTCGCGCCTTGGCGGTACCATGGAGATGGACGTGAGCGGTGCCGCCCGCGTTATCGAGCGAGATATCGCAAAGCCGCTGGGGCTGACGTTGGAAGAGGCCGCCGCGGGAATTCTGCGTGTCGCCCATGCCAACATCGTGCGCGGCATCCGCGTTGTCTCGGTCGAGCGTGGTTACGACCCGCGCGACTTTGCTCTGGTGCCTTTCGGCGGCGCAGGCCCGATGCACGGCAGCCCGGTAGCGGCCGACCTGCGCATCCCGCGCGTCATGGTTCCGCCCACCCCCGGTATCCTTTGCGCGATGGGGCAGTTGATCTCTGACCTGCGCCACGACTTCGTCGAGACGCACATCGCACTTTTCGACGATCTCGGCGCGGACGGCGCACTGGCTCATATCGAAAAGCTGAAGGCCACGGCGCGTGAACGGCTCGAAGCCGATGACGTTCCTGAGGCGCAGCGTTCATACGAGGTCAAGCTGGACCTGCGCTATGATGGCCAGAGCTTCGCCTTGCCGATCCCGGTCGACACCACGAAGCCCGGTTGGTGGGACGTCTTGCCCGCCGCCTTCAATGCCGCGCATGAGGCGCGCTTCGGCCATGCCGACCCGAGCGCCCCGCTCGAGGTGGTGGGGGTCAACGTCACCGGCATCGGTCATATCGAAAAGCCGGTGCTGCCGGAACTGGCGCGCGGCACCGAAACCCCGCCTGAGGGCGCGTTGATCAGCCGCCGCAAGATCTATTACGAGACCGCCGATGGCGCGACGCCGGGAGACTGGTACGAGGCCGGAGTCTGGGCACGTGATGCGCTGCTCGCGGACAATGTCATCGAAGGCCCTGCCGCCATCGAAGAAGTCTCGGCCACCCTCATTCTCTATCCCGGAGACCGCGCCACCGTGCTGGCGTCGGGCTCTCTCGTCGTGGAGGTCGCACAATGACTGATTTTGACCCGATCCGCCTTGAGGTTCTGCGCAACGCGCTCGAAGCGACCGCGCAGGAAATGGGCTCGGTGCTCAAGCACACGGCGTTCTCGCCCAACATCAAAGAGCGCATGGACGCCTCCTGCGCCATCTTCACCGCCGATGCCGAGCTGGTGGCACAGGCCGAGCATGTGCCGGTGCACCTCGGCTCGATGCTGCGCGCTGTGAAGCCGACACTGGAGCGCACCGGCGAGCTGGACGAGGGCGACGTGGTCATCGTCAACGATCCCTTCGTGGCCGGGGCGCACCTGCCCGACATAACATTGATTGCACCGGTCTTCATCGACAGCCGCCGCATCGCCTATGTCGCTAGCCGCGCGCACCACTCCGACGTAGGCGGTATGGAACCCGGGTCCATGCCCGGGCGCTCCATCGAAATCTTCCAGGAAGGCATCATCATTCCGCCGGTAAAACTATACCGCGCCGGTGTGCTGCAGGAGGACATCATGTCGATGACCCTCGCCAACGTGCGTACCTCCGCGGAGAGGCGCGGCGATCTCAACGCCCAGCTGTCCGCCCTGCGGGTTGGCGCGCGGCGCATGGAAGAGGTCGCCGACCGCTTCGGTGCCGATGTGCTTGAAGCCGGCCTTGCGGCCATTCTCGACTACACCGAGCGTCGCATGCGCGCCCGCATGGCCGAACTGCCGCGCGGCACCTGGACCTGCGAGGATTGCCTCGACAACGATGGATCCTCGGACGATCCGGTGTGGATCCGTCTCAAGATCACCATCGACGACGAAAAGATCTCCTTCGACTTCACCGGCACGTCGCCGCAGGTTGCGGGCAACGTCAACGCCGTGGCGCCGATGTGCTGGTCGTCGATCTTCTACTCGCTCAAGCTGCTGACCGATGCCAGCCTGCCGCCCAACGCCGGCGTGCTGCGCCCGGTCGAGGTGCATATCCCCAAGGGGTGCTTCCTGGATGCGCAGAAGCCTGCAGCCGTCTGCGCCGGCAACACCGAGACGACCCAACGCCTTGCCGACACCGTGCTGCGCGGCTTTGCCCAGATCGCGCCGGATCGCATCGCCGCCGCGTCCAACGGCACGATGAACCTTATCGGAATCGGTGGCATCGACCCGCGCAATGGTCGCCCCTATACCTATATCGAGACCTCGGGCGGCGGTCAGGGCGGGCGTCCCATGGGGCCGGGGATGTCTGGCGTCCACGCCAACATGTCCAACACTCTCAACACGCCGATCGAGAGCCTCGAGATCAGTTACCCTCTGCGCTGCGTCCGCTACGAGCTGCGCGACGGCTCGGGCGGCGCCGGCGAGAACCCCGGGGGCGACGGGTTGATCCGGTCGATCCAGGTGATCGGTCACGATGCCCGCGTCTCGCTTCAGACCGACCGGCGCGCCTTTGCGCCCTATGGCCTTCACGGCGGCGCCGATGGCATGCGCGGCATCAATTGGTCCACCGACGCCGACGGCAATCGGCAGGACCGGCCCGCCAAGGGTTCGCTCACCCTGAAGGACAAGGAAGCCGTGACGCTGGAAACCCCCGGCGGCGGCGGCTGGGGCGCGGGTGTCTGACCCTTAGCCCGTAGCAGAACGCTCACATACCCCGGAGACCGGATCAACCGGTCCCACTCCCCCTTCCTGGCAAGCCGGGATGCTTCTCAAAAAAGGAAAGACAACAGGATGACCAATCTTCATTTTCCCACCCTCGGTCGCAGTCTCGTGGCGGCCACGCTTTGCTTCGGCCTGGGCGCAACCATGGCGTCGGCCGAAACCTGGCGCATGGCGACCAAGTAGCCCTCTGACAGCCCCGAGGGTATCGTCTACGATTTTTTCGCCGAGCGCGTCGCCGAACTTTCGGGCGGTGACCTGACCGTCGACGTCTATCCCAACGAACAGCTGGGCCGTGAAGATTCCATCCTCGAACAGCTCGAGCTGGGCACTGTGAACATCTATGTCGAGGACTCTTTCTTTCTCCAGAAATGGGTGCCCGAGATCAAGTGGGTTGCCCCGCACTTCCTGTTCCAGAGCCGCGAGGACTGGGTCGAGTTCACCCGTTCCGATCTCGTGCAGGGCTGGTTCGAGACCGCCGAAGAGGTCGCCGGCGTGCGCGCTCTTGGCGAGCCCATGGCGATGGTCCGCGGGCCGTACCGCGTGCTGATCTCCAAGGAGCCGGTCGAGAGCTACGAGGACATCTCGAACGTCGAGCTGCGCATGTACCCCGACGAGCTGGCCATCGACGTGTGGCAGCACCTTGGCGCCGATCTGCAGATGCTGGCATGGACCGAAACCTATCAGGCGCTGCAATCGGGTGTCGTGAATGCGGCAACCTCGCCCGCCGCGCTGGTCGAGGCGATGAAGTTCTACGAGCAGGCGCCCTACATCACCCGGACCAACGAGTTCTGGCAGGGCCTGCCGTTCATGATGAACGCCGCCGCATTCGACGCGCTCCCCGAGAAGGACCAGCAGGCGCTGCTGACCGCTCACGAGGAAGCCGGTGCCTACTCGGCAGAGCTGATGGCCGAAAACGCCGCCGGCATGCAGGCCCTACTTGAAGAGCGGGGTGTGACCTTCACCGACATGCCGCTAGAGCCGCTGTTCGAGACGATGGCCGACTGGTACCGCGAGCGCGACGCCGCCGGCGAGCTGCCCGAGGGCCTGCTCGAAGCCGCTATCCCGAGCGAAGGCTGACGGCGCATCATGGCAGCCAAACTGACCAACGACAAAGCCCCCGGTGCGCACCCCAGCGCCGCCGGGGGCGATGCCGCCCCAGCGACCGCGCCGGGCGGCCTGCCGGGTGCGCCCAAGTGGGTCCGCACCGTCGACGCCATACTCGACGGCGCCGCCACCGTGTTTCAGGGCGGTGCCATGCTCCTACTGGTGCTGATGCTGGCGTTCAACTTCGCCAACATCCTTCTGCGCAACGCCGGCGCTGACAGTCTCCTCTGGGTGTCGCCCTGGACCGGCGTGATGATGGTCTGGTCAGTGTTCCTGGCTTTTTACGTCATGTACCGCCGGCGGCTCGACATCGAACTGATGATCCTGATCGACCGGTTCGGACGACGCGGGCGGCTGTTGTCGCGCGTGCTCACCGGCATCGCCGGCCTTGTCGTCGCCGGCATCCTGCTGGCCGAGGCGCCTCAGATCTTCGCCCGCCAGCGCGGCAACATGGAGATCGTCGGTCTCAGCCGCTACTGGCTCTCGGTTCCCATGCTCGCATCCTCGCTGATGTTGCTGATCCACTTCATCTTCGATTTGGTTTGCATCCCCGCAGGCTGGAGCCGTGACGAACCTGCCGGCGATGAAGGAGCGGCCGCATGGTAGCCCTTACGATCTTCGGCATCTTCATGGTGCTGCTCTTTCTCGGTGTGCCCGTGGTGGTCGCGCTGGCCGCCGGCACCCTCGCCGGGTTCTGGCAGATCGGCCTCGCCGACAACCTGCGCCTGCTCTACACCTTCCCGCTCAACATCCTAGAGGGCATCAACGCCCCGGCGCTGATGGCGGTGCCGTTCTTCATCCTCGCCGGTCACCTGATGACGGCCATCGGCCTCACCGACCGCATCTTTGTGCTCGCCAACGCTCTTGTCGGCCACTTCCGTGCCGGCCTCGCGCAGGTCAACGTGATGTGCTCGCTGCTCTTCGGCGGCGTCACCGGCTCGGCCATCGCCGACGTTGCCGGCATCGGCAACCTCGTCATCAATCAGATGGAAAAGCACGGCTATCCCAAGGCCTTCTCGGCGGCGCTTACCTGCGCCAGCTCGGTGATCGGGCCGACCATGTGGCCATCGGTACCGCTGCTGATCTACGCCTTCGGCGCGCAGGTCTCGGTCGAGCGCATGTTCCTTGCCGGGATCGGGCCGGGCCTCGTGCTGGTCGCGGTGCTGATGCTCTACAACCGCTTCGCAGCCGGCCGTTTCGACGTGCAGGTGACCCCGATGCCAAGCGCCCGCAATATCCTGCGCGAAACCTCGCGCTCGGGCTGGGCGATCCTTGCGCCGTTCATCATCATCGGCTCGGTCACCACCGGCATCGCCACCCCGGTCGAGGCGGGCGTCATCGCCTGCGCCTACACGCTGATCCTCGGCATCGCTTACCGCTCCCTCGCGTTTTCGCGGCTGCGGACCGCGCTTGGCGAGACCATCATCCTTTTCGGCTCGATCCTTATGATCATCGGGGTCAGCCATGCCATGGGCTTCGTGCTGACCTATGACAGGGTGCCGCAGACCATCGCCGAAGCCGTCGTCGGCTTCACCGAGAACCGCTACCTGTTCCTGCTCCTCGTCATCATCTTCTTCCTGGCGCTCGGCACCATCCTCGAGAACATCCCCGCGATGATCATCCTGATCCCGATCATGATGCCGATCGTCGATCACTTCGGCATCGACCGGGTGCATTTCGGGCTGATTATGGTCTACGGCCTGCTCATCGGCATCGTGACCCCACCGGTCGGCGTGGCGCTCTTCATCGTCACCCGAGTCGGGGACATCTCGTTCGAATCCGTGTGCCGGGCGTCGCTGCCGTTCCTGGTGCCGCTGATCGCCGTTCTCTTCATCATCACATACGCGCCGGGCGTGGTGCTTTTCCTGCCCGACCTGCTTCTGGGAAACTGATCCATGACCGATACCTCACGCGGTTCTCTGCGCATTGCGGCCGACATCGGCGGCACCTTCACCGATGTCGCGCTGATCCGGGCCGACACCACCATCGCCACCCGCAAGGTTGCTTCGACCCCCGACGATTACGCCCGCGGCGTGGCCGAGGGCATCCTGGAGCTGATCGAGGTCGAGGGGCTGGCCCCTTCGGACATCGGCGAGGTGATGCACGCCTGCACCGTGGCCACCAATGCCATTCTGGAAGGGAAGGGCGCCAAGACCGCGCTGATCACCACCGAGGGCTTCCGCGACGTGCTCGAGATGCGCCGCATCAGGGTGCCGCGCCTCTACGATCCGCTCTATGAAAAGCCGCCCGCGCTGTCGCCACGCAAATGGCGCTTCGAGGTCACCGAGCGTACGGATTTCCAGGGCGAGGTGCTGACCGAGCTGGACGAGGCCAGCGTCATGGCCGCCATTGAGGCGATACGTGCCAGCGGCTGCGAGGCTGTTGCAGTCTGTCTGCTGCACTCCTACGCGAACCCCGCACACGAGCGCCGCATCGGCGAGCTGCTGGCCGAGCATCTGCCCGACCTTTACGTTTCGCTGTCGGTCGACGTGCTACCCGAGCTGCGTGAATACGAGCGCACCTCGACCACCGTGATCAACTCCTTCGTCGGCCCGCCGGTGAAGACCTATCTCGACAGCCTGCGCGACCGTCTGGCCGCCGCCGGTCTGCCGCCGCAGTTCCAGATGATGCACTCGGCGGGCGGTATCGTCGACAGCCGCACAGTGGTGGCCAAGCCCGCGCAGATCGTCGAATGCGGGCCCGCCGCCGGGGTGATCGGTGCGCGGGCGGTGATGCTTCAGGCCGGTTTCGACGACGCCATCGCCTTCGACATGGGCGGCACGACTGCCAAGGCGTCGCTGATCGAAGGCGGCAAGCTGCTCAAGGCCGATGATTACGAGGTCGGCGGCGGCATCTCGCTGTCGTCGAAGCTGGCACAAGGCGGTGGCTACGCGCTGAAACTGCCGGTGATCGATATCTCGGAGGTCGGTGCGGGCGGCGGCTCGATCGTTTGGCGCGACCGCGCCGGCGCGCTCAAGGTCGGACCGATGAGCGCCGGCGCAGCACCTGGGCCGGCCTGCTACGGCGCCGGCGGCACGGAACCCACCGTGACTGACGCCAACATGGTGCTTGGCTACCTCAACCAAAGCGCCCTCGCGGGCGGCGCGGTGCCCGTGGACCCGGAAAAATCACGCGAGGCGATCGACCGAGTGGTGGCCGGTCCCATGGGCATTTCTCTCGAAGAAGCGGCGCATGGTGTACACGAACTTGTCAGCACGGTGATGATGCGTGCGGTGAAATCCGTGACGACGTTCCGGGGCCGCGATCCGCGCGACTTCGCGATGATCGCCTTTGGCGGCAACGGCGGCATCCACTCGGTATCGCTGGCCCGCTCGCTGGGCGTTTCTACCGTGATCGTCCCGCCGGGCGCGGGCGTTCTTTCCGCGTTGGGGCTCTTGTTCGCGGACATCGAGACCCAGGCCTCTTCGGCGCTGCTGCGCCCGCTGGACAGCGTCGAGCCTGCGGCGCTGGCGCAGGGCTTCGGCGCGCTCGATGCGCAGGTGGCTGGCGAGCTGGGCCGCAGCACGCATGAGGTTGAACTGATCCACGAGGTGGATATGCGCTATCGCGGACAGGCGTTCGAGCTGACGTTGCCTTTTCCCGCCGCAAGCACGTTCGACGCAGCGGCCGCGGCTGCCATGCGCGCCGAATTCGACGCCGCGCACGAGCGCGCCTACGGCTACCGGCTGGAGACCACCGGGGTCGAAATCGTCAACCTGCGCGCCACGGCCCGTGTGCCCAAGGGCGCCGAGGCGCTGCCGGAATACCGCGCCCGCCAGGCGGCTCCAGAAACGACACGCGAGGTCTATTTCGGTCCGCTATGGGGCCGCGTTCCGGCCCGCATCCTCGACCGTCCCGCGCTGCTTGGCGCGCCATTGCAGGGCCCAGCAATCATCGAGGAATACGAGGGTACCACGATCGTGCCCCCCGATTGCACCGCAGTGCTGGATGCGCGCGGCAACATCATCGTGACGCTGCCCGTGGCAAGTCCCGCCAAGCAGTTCAAAAGCAAGGAAGCCGCGGAATGAGCACCATCGACCCGATCCGCCTCGAGGTGATGAAAAACGCCTTCGACGCCATCGCCGACGAGATGGCTCTGATGCTGATGCGCGCGGCCTATTCGCCGATCGTTCGCGACAGCATGGACTACTCCACCGCCATCTGCGACGCCAAGGGCCAGACTCTTGCGCAGGGTGTGACCACGCCGATGCACCTCGGCTCGTTCTACGACGCGATGCAGCACCTGATGCACCGCTACGAAGGGGATATCCACCCCGGCGACTGCTTCATCGGCAACGATCCCTACGCCGCCGACGGTCAGCACCTTCCCGACATCTACATCGTCGAGCCGATCTTCCACGAGGGCGCGATCATCGCATGGACAACCACGCTGGCGCACCACGCCGATGTCGGCGGTATTGTGCCCGGCTCCAACGCGCTCGGGGCTTCGGAGATCTATCAGGAGGGGCTGCGGCTGCCGTTCCTCAAGCTGTTTGAGCGGGGCGAAATGAACTCTGCGATCTGGGAGATCATCGGCCTCAACGTTCGTGTGCCCGAGATGGTCCACGGCGATCTTCGCGCCCAGATGGCTGCCTCACGCGCCGGGCGCCGCTCCTTCGCCGATCTGGTCGAGCGCTTCGGTGTCACCGAGGTTCTGGCCGCCGCCGAGGCGTTGCACGACTATGCCGAGCGTCTGGGTCGCGCCGAGATCCGCGACCTGCCCAATGGCACCTACCATTTCACCGACCACATGGACGGGCTGGGCGAACATCCCGAACCCATCGTGATCAAGGTGGCGCTGACCATCCATGATGAGAGCATCTCGGTGGATTTCGACGGCTCCTCGCCGCAGGTCGAGGGCGGGGTAAACACGCCGCTGCTCTTCACCAAGGCCTCGGTCTACACGGCGCTGCGCTCGATCATGCAATCGGACATTCCCAACTGCCACGGCTTCGAGCGGGTGGTGACGGTGACCGCGCCTAAGGGCACGGTGATCAACTCGGTGCATCCAGCCCCCTGCGGCGCACGTGGCATCACCGGCTACCGGGTGATCGACGCCATGTTCGGCGCGCTTTCCCAGCCGCTGCCCGATCGCGTCACCGCCGACGGCATGGGGGGGTCCACCGTACCGACTTTCGCCGGCTACCGCGAGGGGCGCAGCTTTGTCTTCACCGAGACTGTCATGGGCACATGGGGCGCAAGTTCGGCCCATGACGGTCAGGTGGGTGTGCCGCATATGGGCGCCAACCAGGCCAACGTGCCGGTCGAGATGATCGAAGCCAATTACCCCCTGCGCATCCGCCGCTATGGCATAATGCCCGACACCGGCGGCGCCGGGCGGCATCGCGGCGGCAACTCGTTCATCCGCGAATACGAGTACACCGGCGAAGAGGACGGCCTGCTGTCGCTGCGTTCGGACAAGCGCGACTTCCGTCCGCACGGCCTTTATGGCGGTGGCGAAGGGACCGGCCCGGTCAGCTTGCTGATCCAGGGAGAGAGCGTCACAGAGCTGCCCGTTCTGGTGACCAAGCCCTACAGACTCGGCAAGGGCGACGTGTTCCGCCATATCTCGCCGTCAGGCGGGGGCTTTGGCGATCCGGCGGATCGGACCTCCGAGGAGGTTGCCGCAGATCTCGAGGCGGGCCTGATCTCGGCTGAGACTGCGCGGAGTGTCTACGGCCACGGCTGACCAGGCCCGCGCCTGTCGTGCCCTGCTGAACCGGAGCCCGCTGCCTTGCGGGATCCGGTTCAGCAGGGCCTATCTCTCTCTTTTTCAGAACCATCGCCGAAATGCTTGATCTAGTTTCCGTTATCCTTCCGGTTTTCGTCGTCGTCGGAGCCGGATACCTCGCAGCTTGGCGGCGGATGATGTCTGACGCGGCCATCGACGGGCTTACTAAATTCGCTCAGACGTGGGCCTTGCCCTTGCTGCTGGCGCGCGGCATTTCCCAGCTCGACCTGTCGCGGAGCTTCGACGCCGGGCTCCTCCTGTCCTATTACGCGGGGGCATTGATCTGCGGGGCGCTGGCCTATGTCGGTGCGCGGGCGCTTCTAGATCGCCCGCCCGCAGACAGCGTGACCATTGGCTTCGGCTGCATGTTTGGCAACATCGCCCTGCTGGGCCTGCCGATCACCCAACGTGCCTATGGTGATGCTGCCCTCGCCGACAACTTCGCGATCATCTCGATCCATTCCCCGCTGCTCTACACGATAGGCATCCTCGCGATGGAGGCCGTGCGCTCCTCGGGTACGGGCTCCGGGCTTCTGCGCGTTGGTGCGCGGGCGCTCCGAGGCGTGCTGCGGACTCCGCTGGTGATGGGGATCATGTTTGGATTCACATTGCAGGCGTTCCGAGCACTGACCGGCCTCGCGGTGCCCGAGCTTGTCACCGCGACGATGAACATGATGGCCGGCGCCGCGCTGCCAGCGGCTCTGTTCGGGCTGGGTGGCATCCTGTACCGCTACCGTCCCGAAGGCGACATCCGCGCCATCGCCGGAATGACCGCGCTTTCGCTGGTGATACATCCGGCGATCTCGTGGGGCATGGGAACGTGGATGGATCTCGAGGCGTCGCAGATGCGCTCGTTGGTGATCTCTGCCGCAATGGCGCCGGGCGTGAACGCCTACATCTTCGCCAACATTTACGGCGTGGCAAAACGCGTTGCGGCCACAGCGGTCCTGGCTGCCACGGCGCTTTCGATGTTCACCGCCGCCGCATGGCTGGCCATCCTGCCCTGACACACGACATCCGGCCCGCTGCGGCCGCACGGAGGTTCCAAATGTCGAAGCCCCTTATCCTCAAGGCCGCGACCCTGCCCGATGCCACGGTTGCGGCGCTGAAGACGCATTTCGCGGTCGTCGACCTGCCCGCCGATCATGCCGCGGCGGCCGCAATGCTGGCGACCCATGGCGCCCGGATCCGTGGCATTGCCCTGCGCAAGACCCGGGTGGACAAGGCACTGCTGGACGCGCTGCCCGCGCTCGAAATCATCGCCAGCTACAGCGCCGGGCTCGATAATGTTGACCTGCCGGCGGCGCGGGCGCGGGGCATCACGGTGACCAATACATCGGCGGTGCTGGCGGAGGACGTGGCCGATGCCGCTCTCGGGTTGGCGCTGGCAGTGACGCGCGACTTGGTGCAGGCCGACCGTTTCATGCGCGCAGGGCACTGGCCAGCACAAGCGGCTTATCCGCTCGCTCGCTCCCTTGGCCGGATGCGCGTCGGTATCGTCGGAATGGGGACGATCGGACAGGCGCTGGCGCGCAGGCTGCGAAGCCTCGGTTCGGCTGTCGCCTATACTGGGCCCCGCCCCAAGGAGGTGCCTTACGACTACTTTCCCGACCTGATCGAGATGGCGGGTGTCTGCGACATGCTGGTGCTGACCTGTGCGCTGACCAGGGACACCCACCATATGGTAAACGCCGAAGTGCTCGAGGCGCTCGGGGGGCGTGGCTTTCTCGTGAATGTTGCGCGTGGGTCAGTGGTCGACGAACCCGCGTTGATCGCCACTCTTGCCTCCGGGGGCATCGCGGGGGCCGCTCTCGACGTATTCGCGACCGAACCGCATGTGCCGCAAGCTCTGCTCGACAATCCGCGCGTGGTAATGACGCCACATATCGGGTCTGGCACCGAAGAGACGCGGCAGGCCATGGCCGATCACATGCTGAACAGCCTGCGCCGCCATTTCGCCGTGCCGGTCGAAGGATAGACGTATGATCTCACGGTTTGATAATGTGATCCGTTCTCTGGAATGGAAGGAATCCCTATCGGACAGATACGTCTCCGCTGCGCCACGACGACCCACGCCCTACGAGCTACGGCAGGTCGAGGTGCTGCATGGTCAGGGTCTGCCGATGGCCTCTGCGATTTTCCGTACTGATGCCTTGGCATTCAGCATCTCTTCAATCCGGCGTCTTTCGCGCAGGTTCAGTTCGATGTGGGCCAATCTCGTTCTCCTTGCTTTCCAGCGAGATAGAGCATCTGTCGCAACGCAGTTTAGAATGTGCCCCGCGTACATTCATGTTGCAACCAAGTAGAAATGTCACCGGGCTTGCAAAGCAGAAGTGTCACTCTGAGTGCTGTCGGCAGCAAAGCCTGACAGGGCGTAGACCTCAATTATCGCAGCCCTGGCTGGCTT
>NZ_JAEKJV010000017.1:0-116022 GCF_017309175.1 Salipiger bermudensis
TTGAAACCTTGGCCCGCGTCACCGACAATCCAACCGTCAGGCTGCCCGCAGTGGCATCCTGATCAGGCCCGGACCTCTCCGAAGGTCGACGCTCCTACACCATGCCGTGGGGCACTATCCTAGCGTATGCCATCTGGCTCAGCCCCCGCGGTGATGAGAATGCACTGTCTCGCGCGTGATCGACGTGATGCGCTGCCAGATCAACGTTGGGCAGTGTCCTTGGCATGAAGTGCCGGTAAGGTAAGGTTCTCTTGCCTTACGACTACTTCGGCGGGCGAGAAGCGCGCATCCGGCATTGTGCCGAATACAGTGCAATCAACAGCCGGTTAAGGGGCGCTGCCCCCTCTGCGGCAGGGCCGCATTCACCCCCGAGGTATTTTCGAACCAAAGAAGATATGGGGGCCTTGTCCGACGTTGCGTCGGTTCGGCTTCCGCGCGCGGGTGGGGAGTGCTAGCCATGGGGCCGGGAGGCGGGAGGCGCCATGAGCAAGGATGCACTGACACAGGCCGGGCTGAACCTGATCCAGCAGGCTCTGTCGATTTATGACAGCGACCTGCGGCTGGCGGTGTGCAACCGCCGCTTCGCCGAGATGTTCGATCTGCCGAAGCGCCTCACCGACGAGGGCGCGCGGTTCGAGGACACCATCCGGCATCTCGTCGAGCGCGGCGAATACGGTCACGTGGACGATCCCGAGAGCTTCATCGCGGTCCGGGTGCAGCAGGCCCGCGCCTTCGAGCCGCATTACATGGAACGCACCCGCGCCAACGGGCGCACCATCTCGGTCGAGGGCTCGCCGCTGCCGCAGGGCGGCTGGGTGACGGTCTATACCGACATCACCGGCATGAAGCGACAGGAGCAGCTGCTGCGCACCCGCTCGGAGCTGCTCTCGGAGGAGGTGTTGCGGCGCTCGGAAGAAGTGTCGGCCAGCAACCGTCAGCTCGAGGCCACCAACGCGGCGCTGCAGGAGGCGCGGCGCGAGCTGACCGAGATCGAGGCGCGCACCCGCCTCACCACCGAGATGATGCCGGCGCACCTTGCACGGGTCGACGCGGCGGGGCGCTACACGTTTTCCAACCGGCGGCTGTCCTCGGTGATGCCGGGGCGGCCCTCTGAGATCCTCGGGCTGCATGTCTCCGAGGCACTGGGGCCAGCCTACGAGAAAGTGCGGCCGCATCTCGAGCGCGCGCTCGGCGGGGCGCAGAGCATTTTCGAGTTCACCGACGAAGGCTCGTCGCGGCGCATCCGGGCGGTGTTCACCCCCGATCCCTGCGAAAGGGGGGTCTACATCCTGAGCCATGATGTCACCGAGGAGACGCAGGCACGGGCGGCGCTGCAGCAGACCAAGCGGCGGGAGCTGGCGGCACAGCTGACCTCGGGGCTGGCGCATGACTTCTCGAACCTGCTGACCATCATCCTCGGCATGCAGGCGAAGCTCGCGCGCATGGTCGAAGGGGACGAAGCCGAAGCGCTGATCACCGCCACGCTGCAGGCGGCGCGGCGCGGCGGCGAGCTGCTCAACCGCATCGCCGACATCACCAGCCACCGGGCCTGGCGCCCCGAGCCGGTGGCGCTGTCGCGCTTCCTGCGTGATCTCGAGACGCTGGCGCGGCCGTCCCTGCCCGAGGCACTGGCGCTGCGCATCGTGCAAGAGGCCAAGGGCGCCTTCCTGATCGACCCCGGAATGTTGCAGGACGCGGCGCTGAACCTCGTGCTCAACGCCGCCGATGCCTGCGGTGCGTCGGGCGAGATCACCGTTGCCGCCCGCGCCGTGCAGGACACCTGGCTCGAGCTTTCGGTGGCCGACAGTGGACCGGGCTTCAGCGCGGAGGCGCTGGCGCACGGGCTCGACCCGTTCTTCACCACCAAGGGTGGCGAGGGGTCCGGGCTGGGGCTCGCCATGGTCTACGATATGGTCAAGCTCGCCGGCGGCGAGGTGAAGCTCGGCAATGGCGTGCGCGGCGCCTGCGTCACGCTGCGCCTGCCGCTGCGCCGGCCCGAGACGCAGCCCACCGGCGGGCTGGCATTGCTGGTCGAGGACAATCCCGAGCTGCGCGCCCAAGTGCGCGAGATGCTCACCGGGATCGGCCACAGCGTCATCGAGGCGAGCTCGGTCGAAGAGGCCTGCGCGCTGGCCGAGGGGCTCGAGATCGATCTCGTGCTGTCGGACATCTCGCTCGAGGGCGCGCTGCCGGGAAGCGCCCTGCCCGGGCTGCTGCCGGATCTGCCGGTGCGGCTGATGACCTCGCTGCCGCCCGATCACCCGCGGCACGTGGAGGCGCGGCAGGCGGCGCCGGTGCTGGCCAAGCCGTTCACCGCGGACGAGCTGCGGACGTTCCTCGGCCACCGGAGGGATGCCGCATGAGCGCGCCTCTGGTCTTCATCCTCGACGACGAGCCGGCGATCCGCACGATCCTGTCGGAGGCGCTGACAGAGGCCGGTTTCCGCACCCTGAGCTTCGCCCGCGCCACCGAGTTCGAGGCGGCGCTGAAACGGGCGACGCCGGATGTCTGCCTTGTCGATCTCGGCCTGCCCGACCGCGACGGGCTGACACTGGTGCACCGGCTGGCGCTGGAACAGGGGGCGAGCGTGATCATCATCTCGGGCCGGGCGCAGGTGCAGGACCGGGTGACCGGGCTCGAGCTCGGCGCCGACGACTACATTATCAAGCCCTTCGATCCGGCCGAGGTGGTCGCGCGCATCCGGGCCCGTCTCCGCGGGCCCCGCGCGGCGCTGCGGCAGAGCGACACCGCCCGGTTCAACGGCTGGACGGCGCATTTCGACCGCTACGCGCTGGAGGACGAGGCCGGAGGGGAGACCCCGTTTTCCCATGCCGAGGGCGAGGTGCTGCGGCTGTTCCTCGACAGCCCCAAGCGGCTGATCACCCGGGCGCAGATGCAGGAGAGCCTTGGCGGCGCCGCAGGCGAGAGCTTCGACCGGGCGATGGATGTGCGGATCTCGCGGCTGCGCACCAAGCTGCGGGAGGATCCCAAGAACCCGCGGCTGATCAAGACGATCTACGGCGCAGGGTATATCTTTCTGGGGGATGTGGAGTGGGCGTGAGGCCGGCATAGCCCGCGGGACAGCGCCTGGGCCTGAGCTTTGGCCTCTCTCAATGGACGCCAACGCAGATCGTTATGGGGGCCGCGACGGGGGTGTCTGTCTGCCGCGCCCGAGGCCGGTCGGCGCTTGGCGGGCAAAAGGCCCAGCGCCTCGACCCAAAGCGACATTCAGCCGCCAAGCATCCCCTTGAGCGCCGGCAATACGCCCGCCGCCAGCACACCCACGATCACCCCGGCAAGCACCCTCGGCACAGGGCCGCCGATCCGGGGACCGGCCCAGCACAGCACCCCGCAGATGATGGCGTAATAGACGAGACTGACCGGATCCATGCTATCCTCCCGTTCCCTCGCGAGCAGGGTAGCACAGTTTCTGGATCTGCGCGGCGCTCAGGCGTCGCCCGGTTCCTCGGAGAGCAGCGTCACCAATTCGCCCTTCATCTGCTCCAGCTCGTCGCGGTAGCGCGAGGGGGCGAGGCTGCTGAGCGCGGCGTCGAACTCGGCCAGAAGCTGCGCCTCGGCGTCCTCGACGGCGCTCATCATGTCGTCGTCGATCTCCTCGAAGAGCGAGCGCAACGACACCGACGTGCGGTTGACCGCCGCGCGCACTCCGCCAGAGCGGTCGGGTTCACCGCCGAGCGCCGTCATGATCGCGGTGATGCGGTCGCATTGTTCCACGTGAAGGCCGCGGAACTTCAGCGCCACGTGACGAAAGTCGGGCTCGGCCTTCTCGGCCATCTCCTCGAACCAGGCATGGGTCTCGGCGCTGCGCGACAGCAGGTCCTGCAACGTCGAAAGCTGGTCGTCGCTTGCGCTGACGGGCTGGGGATCGGTCATAACGGTTTCTCCGGGAACAGTTTTCTGAAAACGTCCTTCAGGCCGAGAGGTTCCCTGCCCTAGCCGAGCGCGGCCACGGCGCGCGCCAGCGTGTTGAGGCCGGTCACCAGATCGGCCTCGTCGGTGTCCTCTGCAAAGTCGTGGCTGATGCCGCCGATCGAGGGCACGAACAGCATCGAGACCGGCATCAGCCGGGCCACGTTGGTGGCGTCGTGCAGTGCGCCCGAGGGCATCACCCGCCAGTTGCCCGGCGCCTCGGCCTCGGCCGCCGTCTCGAGCGCCGAGCGCAGACCGGCATCCATCGTCACCGGGTCGAGCCCCAACATCGGGCCGAATTCGAGCCCCATGCCATGCGCCGCGGCGATCTCGGCGGCGGTGTCGCGGATGATCGTCTCCATCCGCGCCAGCCGATCGGCATCTCCGTCGCGCCACTGCATCGAGAAGCGCGCCCGCCCCGGCACGATGGAGGCGGCGTTGGGATGCAGCGCGACATGGCCGATGGTCCAGACAGTCTGCGGGGTCACCACGTTGGCGAAGCGCTCGTTGAGCGCCGCGTTGAAGCTTGCGAGCGCCTGAAAGGCATCGCGGCGCAGGTGCATCGGCGTGGTGCCGGCGTGGTTCTGCTGGCCGGTAAAACTCAGATGCATGTCGCGGATGCCGACGATGGCGTCGACCACGCCGATCTTCTCGCCGCTGGTGTCGAGCACCGGCCCCTGCTCGATATGCATCTCGACATATCCCGAGAAGCGGGAGGGATCGACAAACCCGCCGCGCCGGTCGCCAAAACGGGCCCGGGCTTCGGCAAAGCTCACGCCTTGCGCGTCATGCAGCGCGTCGGCGCCTTCAAGCGTCTGGTTTCCGCCCCAGACCGAGCTGCCGGTGGTGACGCCGAAGCGGCCCTCCTCGTCGGAGAACGACACCACGGAAACCGGCGGCCCTCCGGCCTCCCGAGAGGCGCGGGCCACCTCCAGCGCCGCGACCACGCCCAGCGCACCGTCGAGCCAGCCGCCCTCGGGCTGGCTGTCGGAATGCGACCCCATCAGCAGCGAGCGCCCCTCGTCCAGACCGAAGAGCGAGCCTGCGGGATCGAACTGCGGTGTGAGCCCCGCCTCGGACATGCGGCCCGCGAGCCAGTCGCGCGCGGCGATGTCCTCGTCCGAGAAGCCGGGGCGCGCGACCCCCTTCCCGACGCCGGAGGCGCCGAAGCGGCGCAGGGCATGCAGGTCCTCGAGGAAACGCTTGGGGTCGACGGGCAGCATGGCGGCACTCCTTTCGAAGCGGACCCTGCGGACGGCGCGGCGCGATGTCAAACGCCCTCGCCGGATTCCCGGCGCTCAGGCGAGGATTGTCTCAAGCGCGGCGCGCAGCCCGGCAGGGACGGGCGCGGGGCGGGTGTCGCGGTCGACGGCAACCTGAATGAAGAAGCCCTCGACGCAGGCGATCTCGTCGTCTTCGCGGAAGATGCCGACCTCGTAGCGCACCGAGCTGTTGCCCAGCCGACCGACGCGCAGCCCGGCGTGCAGCTGCTCGGGGAAGCGCGCCTCGGAATGGTAGGTCGCGCCGCTCTCGACCACGAGGTAGCGCAGATCCGCATCCGCGCCGAGATCGACGCCCTGCCCGGTCTGCCAGAGCGCCACGACTGTATCGATGTATTTCAGGTAGGTGACGTTGTTGATGTGACCGTAGAGATCGTTGTCGTCCCAGCGGGTCTGCACGGAGAAGAAGGCACGATAGGCGGAGCGGGGCGACGGGGCTTTGCGGGTCATCCGGATCTCAGGGCTCTGAAGGCCGCCGAGGCACCCCAGCCGGCGGCGATGGCGATCACCAGCGAGAGCAGGCCGTAAAGCGGCGGTTGGTTGCGCGAGAGGTTGTAGAGCCAGCGTTCGAGCCCGACCTTCCCGACCTCGAGCTCGGAGCTGTACTGCGACACCACCCGGCCGCCGCGCGTTAGCAGGACGCGGACCGTATAGGTGCCCTCGACGATGTTGGCGGGCATCGAGATCCGTGTGTCGAACAGGGTGGATTCGTTGAACGTCACGGTCACCGGGCGCTGCTGGTACAGACTGCGGGTCTCGCGCAGGCGGATCAGCGCCTCGGTGAAGCTGGGCGAATCGACGATGTTCATCGGCGCGCCGACCGAGCGGATGGCACGATTGACGGACACCTTGTGGCGCAGGTCCTCGACCTCGGAGATCACCTGCGGCCAAGGCGCCGAGGTGGCCACCGCGTAGAACGAGGGCGCCGCATCGATCTCGACCGCGTCGGTGTTGACCCAGATGCCGAAGCGCCGCTCCTTGCGCCAGACCGTGACCGGAGTGACCGGGCCCGAGACCGTGACGATGACCTCGAGCGGCGGCTCGGTGCGGATCTCGGTCTCGCGCTTCACTGCGCCGAAGATCAGGATCTCGGAGCCGTCGAAATCGGCGGTGATCGAAACCCGGTCCTTGCTCAGACCCATGACCACCTCCTCGGCCCGGGCCGGCAGGGCGAAGACCGCCAGAAGCAGGAGCAGCAGCCGGATCATTGCACCCCCAGCTCGTAGAGGTCGGCGGGGGTGAGAAACAGGTCGAGCGCCAGCTTGCCGCAGACCAGAAGCACCAGAGAGGCCAGCAGGATGCGCAGCTGCTCGGCCTTGAGTCGCGTGCCGAAGGCGGTGCCGAACTGCGCCCCGATCACGCCGCCGATCAGCAGCACCAGCGCCAGCAGGATGTCGACCGTGTAGTTGGTGACCGCGTGTAGCATGGTGGTGAAGGCGGTGACGAAGATGATCTGGAACAGCGAGGTGCCAACCACCACCTTTGTGGGCATGCCCAGCAGGTAGATCATCGCCGGCACCATGATGAAGCCGCCGCCCACGCCCATGATCGCCGACAGCACGCCCACCGAGAGGCCGACCATCACCGGCGGGATCGCCGAGATGTAGAGCCCCGAGGTGCGGAAGCGCATCTTCAGCGGCAGGCCATGCACCCAGCCGTGGTGGCGCCGCTTGGGCGGGCCGCCCTTTTTCGAGCGCCTGAGCGCCCGCAGGCTCTCGACGAACATCAGCGAACCGATGATGCCAAGGAAGACCACGTAGCAGAGTCGTACCAGCAGATCGACCTGACCGACCTGCTTGAGCAGGTTGAAGACGTAGACGCCCAGCGCCGCACCGACGAGGCCGCCACCGAGCAGCACCGTGCCCATGCGCAGGTCGACGGTCTTGCGCTTGAGATGCGCCAGCACCCCCGAGACCGAACTCGCGACGATCTGGTTGGCGCCGGTGGCCACCGCCACGGCGGGCGGAATGCCCATGAAGAACAGCAGCGGCGTGATCAGGAAGCCGCCTCCGACGCCGAACATGCCCGAGAGCACCCCGACCAGCCCGCCAAGGCCGAAGAGCAGGAAGACGTTGACCGAAACCTCGGCGATTGGGAGGTAGATCTGCATGATCCATCTTTGAAACCGGCGCCCCGATTTGGCAAGCTCCCGGGCGGCGCCGCGTGTGGATCGGCGCGCGACTGTGATAGCGCTGCCGATTTTCTGCCATGCGGGCTCAGCCCGGGGCGCGGGGACCGAGGCCGCGGATCAGCAGCCACAGGCAGAAGGCGGTCTCGGACAGCACCGGCAGCAGGTAGGCCGGGGCGAAGAGGTCGGCCATCGCCGGGGCCATGAACAGGATCGCGCTGCCAAGGATATAGACCACGCCCGCCGCCGCGATCAGCCAACCCAGCAGTTTCGGAACAAACCCCGAGAGCACCAGCAGCCAGCCGGTGAGCAGGCTGTTCACCCCGAAGAACACCAGCCCGAGGTCGTAGCCGTGGCCGTGCAACTCCAGCGCCAGCATCGCCGCTTCCGGGGCGCCGTCCCGCTGCAGGATCAAAAGCGCGCCGTACTGGAACAGCAGCGACATGGCGATCAGAGCCGCCTGCACCAGCCTGAACACCATCGCCATCAACGCCAGCGCCGCGCTCACCGGGCGCAGCAGCAGGTAGAGCAGAACCGCCAGCGCGACGTCGGCCAGCGCCATCACCGTGTCGGCCGCAAGGCTCAGCCGCAGCGTGCCGGGTTGGGCGAGGATGGCCTCGGCAGTGGCCACGGCGTCCCCGGGCATGATCAGGCTGCCGCGCAGGGCGACCTCGCTGGTCAGGCCAAGCAGGATGATCAGAAGATAGAGCGCACCGGCAAGGCGCGCCGCGCCCATCGGGGCGGCAAGAGGGCTTTGGGCGATCACGGTCTCGGATCCTCGCTGCGGCGGCATCTGTCGCCGCGACCCTAGACCGGCTCGCGGGCCGCGCAAAGCTCAGCGCACGCGAACCCCTTCGAGAAACACCCGAACCGCGCGACGGCGGCGCATCTGCTTGTCTTCGCGCGCGTGGCACGCGTCGAGGTGGCGCTCGTTCGGGATCAGCAGATCGTGCAGGACCTCACCCATCATCATGTCGACCAGCAGTTCTGCCGCCTCGGTCGCGGTCATCTCGTGCAGGGTCACCTCGCCGCTCTCGGCGGCGCAGGCCAGTTCGGCCGAGATGTAGCTGATCAGGGCGCCCCGCCCCTCGGCATCCCACTGGCGCGCGATGCCCGGATGGATCGGCGCCTCGGCGATCACCGCGCGCAGCACCTCGACCGCGCCCTGCTCGAATTGCGGCATCTCGTTCAGCGTCAGCAGCTTGTCGAGCCGCTCGACGAGAGGGAGGTCGCGCTCCTCGGGCGCGAGTGGGCGGAAGATGCGTTGCCCAATTCGCGCGAAGGTTGCCCCGAGCAGCTCCTCGCGGCTGGCAAAGATGGTGTAGAGCGTGCGCTTTGACATCCCCGCCTTACGGGCGATGCCAGACATGCTGATGTCCTCGAGCCGGCATTGCATCAGCAGCTCGCCCACAGCGTCGAGCACCATGGCCTCGCGGGTCTCGTGATCGATCTGCACCGGGCGGCCGCGACGCCTTGGCGAAACCGCCCCGGTCTGTGATGATTGATCTGGCACTGCACATCTCCTGTGCCGCAACGCAGAGAAAAAAACTCTGTTCCCGACGCGGCGAGCTTTACAAAACTACACAGTTTCCATATCGCCATTCAAGACCGTTCCGCTTTTCAGCGGCCTTTTGCCTTCTTTGGAGTGCTCCCATGCTCAGAGGACTTACCCGCACCCTGCGCCTTGCCACCGCCGCGCTGGTCACGGCCGCTGCCACCCTGCCCGCAGCCGCGCAGCAGCAGGGCGGCGAACGCCCGCCGCAACCGGTGACCGTGGTGACGCTTCAAGCGTCCGACGTGACGCTCACCTCCACCCTGCCCGGGCGCGTCGCCGCCTCCGGCGTTGCCCAGGTGCGCCCGCAGGTCAACGGCATCATCACCGACCGCCTGTTCGAGGAAGGCGCCGAGGTCGAGCAGGGCGAGGCGCTCTACCGCATCGACCCGGCGGTCTACGAGGCCGCGATGGCCGCTGCCGAAGCCTCTCTGGCGCAGGCGGAAGCCACGCTCAGCTCCGCCCAGCGCGATGCCGACCGTCAGGAAGAGCTGCGCCAGCGCAACGTCGCCAGCCAGCAGAACCTCGACGACGCGCTCGCCGCACGCGACGTGGCGGAGGCGGCGGTGAAGGTGGCGCAGGCCAATCTGCTCTCTGCCGAGATCGATCTCGAGCGCACCACCATCCGCGCGCCGATCAGCGGCTCCGCCGGCCTCAGCGAGGTGACCAAGGGCGCGCTGGTGACCTCGGGCCAGTCGACCGCGCTGACCACCATCCGCCAGCTCGACCCGATCTATGTCGACGTGACCCAGTCCGCCGCCGAAATGCTGCGCTGGCGCCGGTCGGGGCAGGATGTCGAGAGCGAGGGCAATGGCCTCGTGACGCTGACCCTCGCCGATGGCGAGACCTACGAGCACACCGGCCGCCTCGCCGCCGCGGAACCCTACGTGAACGAGCAGACCGGCGTCATCGTGCTGCGCCTCGAGTTCCCCAACCCCGACCAGTTCCTTCTGCCGGGCATGTACGTGCAGGTCGAGATGCCGCAGGGCACCGTCGAGGATGCCATCCTCGCGCCGCAGGAAGGCGTCACCCGTGACCGCCGTGGCCGCCCGATGGCGATGGTGGTGAATGCCGAGAACGCCGTCGAGAGCCGCCAGCTCACCGTACAGCGCGATCAGGGCAATGCCTGGGTCGTCACCGACGGCCTTGCCGCTGGCGACCGCGTCATCGTGGCCGGCCTGCAGAAGGTCTCCGAAGGCATGACCGTGTCGCCGCAGGAACGCTCCGCTGCCGAGGGCGAGGAGTCCGCGGCGGGAGACACTGCCGCAGACACCGCCGAGACCGCCGAGACCGCCACCGAATAAGCCGCGCCGCGAGCGTCAGGAGTCCCTCTTATGGCCCGTTTCTTCATCGACCGTCCGGTCTTTGCCTGGGTGATCTCGATCCTCATCATGGGCGTCGGCGTGCTGTCGCTGCTCACCCTTCCCATCGCGCAGTATCCGCAGATCGCACCGCCCTCGGTGCGGGTGAGCGCGCAATATCCCGGCGCCTCGGCGCAGACCGTGGCCAATACCGTCACCCAGATCATCGAACAGCAGATGACCGGGCTCGACGGCATGCGCTACATGTCGTCCTCGTCGACCTCGGCCGGGACCGCCTCGATCACCCTGACCTTTGAATCCGGCACGGATCCGGACGTGGCGCAGGTGCAGGTGCAGAACAAGCTCAGCCAGGCCACCGCGCTGCTGCCCGAGACGGTGCAGCGGCAAGGGGTCACCGTCGAGAAGGCGTCGTCGTCCTTCTTCATGGTGATCGGCCTGATCTCCGAGGATGGACGGCTCGAACAGGCCGACCTGTCGGACTACCTGAACTCCAACCTCGTTGACGAGTTCGCCCGCATCGAGGGCGTCGGCGGGGCGCAGGTCTTCGGCGCGCAATACGCCATGCGGATCTGGCTCGATCCGTCCAAGCTTGCCGCCTTCGAGATGACACCCTCGGACGTGGTCAGCGCGGTTTCGGCGCAGAACGCGCAGATCTCGGCGGGCTCCTTCGGCACCCTGCCCGCCCCCGAGGGCCAGCAGCTCAACGCCACCATCACCGCGCAGTCGCTGCTCTCCACCCCGGAAGACTTCCGCAACATCGTGCTGCGCACCGAGACCAATGGCGGCCTGGTGCTGCTGCAGGACGTGGCCGAGGTCGAGATCGGCGCCGAGAACTACTCCACCATCGCGCGCTACAACGGCCAGCCCTCCTCGGGCATGGCGCTGCAGCTGGCCTCGGGCGCCAACGCGCTCGACACCTCCGAGCGGGTCAAGGAGCGGATCGAGGAGTATTCCGAGTTCTTCCCCGAGGGCGTGGGCTACGTCATTCCCTACGACACCACCCCGTTCATCGAGATCTCAATCCACGAGGTGCAGAAGACCCTGATCGAGGCCATCATCCTCGTGTTCTTCGTGATGCTGCTTTTCCTGCAGAACCTACGCGCCACGCTGATCCCAACGCTGGCGGTTCCGGTCGTCATCCTCGGCACGTTCGGCATCCTCGCGATGGCGGGCTTCACCATCAACACGCTCACCATGCTCGCCATGGTGCTGGCCATCGGCCTGCTGGTCGACGATGCCATCGTGGTGGTCGAAAACGTCGAGCGCATCATGGAAGAAGAGGGCCTCTCCCCGCGTGAGGCAACGCGCAAGTCGATGGGCCAGATCACCGGCGCCCTGATCGGCATCGCGCTGGTGCTCTCGGCGGTGTTCGTGCCGATGGCCTTCTTCCCCGGCTCCACCGGTGTGATCTACCGGCAGTTCTCGATCACCATCGTCTCGGCCATGGCGCTGTCGGTGCTGGTCGCCCTGACCCTGACACCGGCGCTCTGCGCCACGCTGCTCAAGGCGAAGGACGTGAACCACACCAAACGCGGCCCGTTCGGCTGGTTCAACAAGGGCTTCGACAAGACCGCCGACGGCTACCGCGGCACCGTGGCCTACCTGATCAAGCGCCCGCTGCGGATCATGCTGGTCTATCTCGCCCTCGCCGGCGGCATGGTCTACCTGTTCAACAACACCCCCACCGGCTTCCTCCCGGACGAGGACCAGGGTATCCTGATGGTCCTCGTGCAGGGCCCCACCGGTGCCACCGCCGAGCGTACGCTCGACGTGGTCGAGCAGGTCGAGACCCATTTCCGCGAGAACGAGGCAGAGAACGTCGAGTCGGTGTTCGGCGTGGTCGGCTTCTCCTTCGCCGGTCAGGGCCAGAACATGGGTCTCGCCTTCGTGCGGCTCAAGGACTGGGAGGAACGCCCGGACCCGAGCCAGAGCGTGCAGGCCGTCGCCGGACGCGCCTTCCCGGCCTTCATGGGCATCCAGGATGCGCAGGTCTTCCCGATCGTGCCGCCCTCGGTGATCGAGCTCGGCAACGTCTCGGGCTTCGACTTCTACCTGCAGGCGCAGGCTGGCCAGACCCACGAACAGCTCCTGAATGCCCGCAACCAGCTGCTTGGCATGGCCTCGCAGAGCGAGCTGATCGGCTCCGTGCGCCCCTCCGGGCTCGAGGACGCTGCCCAGTTCAACCTCGACATCGACTGGCGTGCCGCCGGCGCGGTCGGGGTCTCTCCCACCGATGTCGGCAACCTCCTGTCGGTGGCCTGGGCAGGCCAGTACGTGAACGATTTCAACGACAACGGCCGCATCAAGCGGGTCTACGTGCAGGGCGAGGCGGACAGCCGCGCCACGCCGTCGGACCTGCAGAAATGGCGGGTGCGCAATGCCAATGGCGAGCTCGTTCCGTTCGCCAACTTCACCTCCGAGGACTGGGCCTACGGCCCGCAGGGCCTGAGCCGCTACAACGGCATCCCCTCGATGCAGATCCAGGGCGAGCCGGCCGCCGGCGTGACCTCGGGCGAGGCGATGGCCGAGATGGAGCGCCTCGTGTCGGAGCTGCCGCCGGGCTACGCCCTCGCCTGGACCGGCCTGTCGCTGGAAGAACGCGACTCTGGCGGTCAGGCACCACTGCTCTACGCCCTGTCGCTGGCGGCGATCTTCCTCTGCCTCGCGGCGCTCTACGAGAGCTGGACGATCCCGTTCTCGGTGATGCTGGCAATGCCGATCGGTGTCCTCGGCACCATGGGCGCGGCCTACTGGTTCGGCTTCGAGAACGGCGTGTTCTTCCAGGTCGGCCTGCTCACGGTGATCGGCCTGACCGGCAAGAACGCCATCCTCATCGTCGAGTTCGCCCGCGAACGCTACGAGGCGGGCGAGGAGCTTCTGGCGGCGGTGGCCGAGGCGGCGAAGCAGCGCTTCCGCCCGATCATCATGACCTCGCTGGCCTTCTCGCTGGGCGTGGTGCCGCTGGTGCTGTCCTCCGGCGCCGGCGCCGGCGGCCGCACCGCGGTGGGTTCGGCGGTGCTTGGCGGCACCATCACGGGCACCGTGCTGGGGGTGATCTTCGTGCCGCTGTTCTTCGTCGTGGTGCAGCGCATCTTCGGTCGCAAGAAGGCCAAGGAGCTCGCAGCCAAACAGGCAGAGACCGCCTGACCCTTCTGCTATCGCAAGAACAGGCCGCGCCGTCCGGGACATCCCGGGCGGCGCGGTCGCGTTTCAGGTCCAGTTTCAGGCCCAGCTTTCAGGCGCGGTCTTCCGATCCGGGTTACAGGCCCAGATTCAGGCCGGAATTCAGGCCATATCCTGCTGCATCGCCGCACGGGTGCGCTGCAGGATCCCGCCCAGCCGGGCAAAGATCTCGGCCCGCGGCGTGCCCGGCCGCCAGCCCAGCATCACCCGGCGCGGACAGGCCCCCTCGAGCGGCGACAGCCCCACCTCCTGCCCTGCCAGCACCCCGGACAGGATCGCCAGATCCGGCAGCAGCGTGATCCCCAGCCCCTCGCTCACCATCGAGATCAGCGTCGAGAGGCTGGTGGCCGAGAAGCTCTCGTCCTGTTCGATCTCGTAGTCGGGAAAGGCCTTGAGGGCATGGCGCTGCAGGCAATGGCCGCGCTCAAGCAGCATCAGCCGCGCCCCCTCCAGCGCCTCGCCGCTCACCGCGCCGCCGCCATAGCGCGACAGGCCGGGCGGCGTGGCGAGGTGGTAGCCGTCATCGAAGAGATGCATCGTCTCGATGCCCGCGATGTCGAAGGGCTGGGCGAAGAGGATCAGGTCGAGCCGCCCCGACAGCAGCCCCTCGACCAGTTGCTCGGTCAGTTCCTCGCGCAGGAACAGCCGCAGCTCGGGGAAGGCCCCACGCAGCGCCGGGAGGGCCCGCGGGATCAGGTAGGGACCGATGGTCGGGATCGCCCCCAGCCGCAGGTCGCCCTGGTCGGGCCGGCCCTGCGCGGCGGCCAGCGCCTCGATATCACCCGCCGCCAGCAAGAGCGCCCGCGCCCGCCCGGCGATCTCTGCCCCGAGCGGCGTCAGGATCACCGAGTGGGTGTTGCGCTCGGCCAGCTGCACGCCGAGCCGCTCCTCGAGCTCGCGCAGCCCCGCGCTCAGGGTGGGCTGGGTGACATGGCACAGCTCGGCGGCGCGCGAGAAGTTCAGCGTCTCGGCGAGCGCGGCGAGGAAGCGCAGCTGGCGCAGGGTGATCTGCGGATTGATCATAGAGGTTTTCTATCACAATGAGCGATACAATCAATTTCAAGAATATGACTATCACGAGTACATCGGGGTCATCGAACGACAGACTCTGGTTTTGACAGAAGGAAGACCCCGATGCTCGACACGCCCTGCCCGCAGATGCCCCGCCTCAACGAGCCCGCCCCGGCCTTTGACGCTCCCACCACCGACGGCCGCAAGACGCTTCAGGACTACCGCGGCCAGTGGCTGATCCTGTTTTCGCACCCGGCGGATTTCACCCCGGTCTGCACCACCGAGTTCATCGCCTTTGCAAAGAAACAGGACGCTTTCGCCGAGATGAACACCGCCCTGCTCGGCCTGTCGATCGACAGCCATTACAGCCACATCGCGTGGATGCTGAACATCAAGGAAAAGTTCGGCGTCGAGATCGGCTTCCCGATCATCGCCGACCTGAGCATGACGGTGGCGCAGTCCTACGGCATGATCCAGCCCGGCGCCTCCGACACCGCTGCAGTAAGGGCGACGTTCATCATCGACCCCGAGGGCGTGCTGCGTGCCATGGTCTACTACCCGATGAACGCCGGCCGTTCGGTGGACGAGATCCATCGCCTGCTCGTGGCGCTGCAGACCGCCGACGCCAACAAATGCGCGATGCCGGAGAACTGGACACCGGGCGACCCGGTGATCGTGCCGACCCCGGCCACCCCCGAGGCCGCGATGGCCCGCGCCGGCGAAGGCTATGACACCGTCGACTGGTATTTCTCCACCCGCCAGCTCTGATCCGGCGGCCGGTGCGCCCTTGTGGCGCACCGGCGGCACTGGATACCCATGCGGATTGGAACATATCTTCAATTCGGAACATGTCATACGAGAGCGCCGCAGCCATGGGCTCGGCAAGCCCCACAGGACAACGAGGACCAAGATGACCCATAGCCCGATCGTCAAGAGCTTCTGGGACGAAGCAACCGGAAGCTGGCAATATGTCTTCCACGATCCCGCCACCATGAAGGGCGCGATCGTCGATCCGGTCTGGGATTACGACCCGCAGGCCGCCGCCACCAGCACCGAGAACGCCGAGAAGATCCTCGCCTATGTCGAGGAGACCGGCATCGAGGTGGTCTGGATCCTCGACACCCACCCCCATGCCGACCATTTCTCCGCCGCCCCATGGCTGAAGGAAAAGCTCGGTGCCCCCACCGCCATCGGCGAGAGGGTCACCGGCGTGCAGAAGCTCTGGCAGTGCATTTACAACCTCGGTTCCGATGTCCCGACCGACGGCAGCCAGTGGGACAGGCTGCTGGCCGATGGCGATGAATTCATGGTCGGCGAGATCCCGGTGAAGGTGATCTTCTCGCCCGGCCACACGCTGGCTTCGATCACCTATGTCGCGGGCGACGCGGCCTTCGTGCACGATACCTTCATGATGCCCGACAGCGGCACCTCGCGCGCCGATTTCCCCGGCGGCTCCTCGAAGGATCTCTACGAGACCATCCAGAAGATCCTGTCGCTGCCCGACGACACCCGGCTCTATGTCGGCCACGACTACGCCCCCGAGGGCCGCGACGCCGCCTGCTGCGCCACCGTCGCCGAGCACAAGGCCTCGAACATCCACCTCAAGGACGCGCCGTCCGAGGCCGAGTACCGCGCCGTGCGCGACAAGCGCGATGCCACCCTGCCGCTGCCCAAGCTGATGCTGGCAGCATTGCAGATCAACATCCGCGGCGGGCGCAAGCCCGCGCCGGAGGGCGATGGCCGGCGCTACCTCAAGATCCCGCTGGACTACTTCGAGCCACGCTGACGGGGCGCGTTGTCCCGGCCCTGCCCTGTAGCGGGTTGGGCGGGATGCCTCCGGCGGGAGTATTTTCGACGAAGAGAAGATGGGGGTGCTCAAGAACTGTGCCCTGGGCATGGACGGCAGACGATGGCGCCGGCGGCGCGTTGATCCGGCCTTGCCCGGCAGCAGGTCGGGCGGGATGCCTCCGGCGGGAGTATTTTCGACGAAGAGAAGACGGGGGCTGCACGATCTCTCCCGGGTGGGCGCGCGGGCGGCATGCGAAACCGGACAGAGGACGCCGCGCGTGGGGCGCATTGGCCGGCCGCCCCTTTCCCCCTGCGCGGCGATCCGCTAAGAGCGGCGCGATACGTGACACCAACACGGGCGGCTTCGCGATGAAATTCACCCTTTCCTGGCTGAAAGAGCACCTCGACACCACAGCCTCGGTCGACGAGATCACCGAGGCACTGACCGATCTCGGGCTCGAGGTCGAAGGGGTCGAGAACCCCGCCGAGCGGCTGGCGGCCTTTACCATCGGCAAGGTCCTCAAGGCCGAGAAGCATCCGGACGCGGACAAGCTCCGGGTCTGTACCGTGCTGACCGACGAGGGCGAGAGCCAGATCATCTGCGGCGCGCCCAACGCCCGCGAGGGCATCACCGTGGTCATCGCCAAGCCCGGCACCTACGTGCCCGGCATCGACACCACCATCCAGGTCGGCAAGATCCGCGGCATCGAGAGCTTCGGCATGATGTGCTCGGAGCGCGAGATGGAGCTGTCGGAAGAGCATGACGGCATCATCGAGCTGGCCTCCGGCGAGGTCGGGCAGCCCTTCACCGACTGGCTCGCCGAGAACGATCCCGCCAAGGTCGACCCGGTGATCGAGATCGCCATCACCCCCAACCGGCCCGACGCGCTTGGCGTCGAGGGCATTGCCCGTGATCTCGCGGCGCGCGGCCTCGGCACGCTGAAGCCGCTTGCACCGGTCACGGTCGCGGGCAGCTTCCCCTGCCCGATCTCGGTGACCATCGAGGACAGCGCCAAGGACGGCTGCCCGGTCTTCTATGGCCGCGTCATCAAGGGCGTGAAGAACGGCCCCTCGCCGCAATGGCTACAGGACCGGCTCAAGGCCATCGGCCTGCGCCCGATCTCCTTCCTCGTCGACGTGACCAACTTCTTCACCTTCGACCGCAACCGCCCGCTGCACGTGTTCGACGCCGACAAGGTGCAGGGCAACCTGCGGGTGCACGCAGCTGAGGGCGGCGAGACGCTCGAGGCGCTGGACGAGCGGACCTACACCATGGAGCCGGGGATGATCCTGATCTCCGCCGACAGCGGGCCCGAGAGCCTTGGCGGCGTGATGGGCGGCGAGCCCACGGGTGTTAGCGACGACACCGTCAACGTCTTCCTCGAGGCGGCCTATTTCGACCCGATCCGCACCGCCTACACGGGGCGCGGCCTGAAGATCAATTCCGACGCCCGCTACCGCTTCGAGCGCGGCATCGACCCGGCCTCGGCCCAGCCCGGCATCGAGGCGGCGACGCGGATGATCCTCGACATCGCAGGCGGCGAGGCCTCCGAGGTGGTGGTCGCGGGCGAGACCCCCGATGTCAGCCGCGCCTACAAGCTCGACACCGACCGCGTGGTGAGCCTCGTCGGCATGGAGATCCCGGCCGACGAGCAGCGCGCCACTCTGGAGGCGCTCGGCTTCAC
This sequence comes from Salipiger bermudensis, assembly GCF_017309175.1. NCBI lineage: Bacteria > Pseudomonadati > Pseudomonadota > Alphaproteobacteria > Rhodobacterales > Roseobacteraceae > Salipiger > Salipiger bermudensis. The sequence continues at coordinate 17,880 of NZ_JAEKJV010000017.1, forward strand.
GCTCGAGGGCGACATGGCCCATGTGCCGAGCTGGCGCCCCGACGTGATGGGCGAGGCGGATCTCGTCGAGGAGGTCGCCCGCGTGGCCTCGCTCACCAAGCTCAAGGGCCAGCCGATGCCGCGCCCGCAGGCGGGCGTGCCCGCCCCGATCCTGTCGCCGATGCAGAAGCGCGAGCAGATCGCGCGTCGTACCGTGGCCGAGCTTGGCTACAACGAATGCGTCACCTACAGCTTCATCGACAAGGCGGCGGCGGAGCTCTTCGGCGGCGGCGACGATGCCACCATGCTCGCCAACCCGATCAGCTCCGAGATGAGCCACATGCGCCCGCAGCTGCTGCCGGGCCTGCTGCAGGCGGCGGCGCGCAACCAGGCGCGCGGCTTCGCCGATCTGGCGCTGTTCGAGGTTGGCGCGGCCTTTCAGGGCGGCGAGCCGGAAGAGCAGCACACCCAGATCACCGGCCTGCTCGTGGGCCGCAGCGGCCCCAAAGACGTGCACGGCGCCTCGCGCCCGGTCGACATCTTCGACGCCAAGGCCGATGCCGAGGCGGTGTTGTCTGCGATCGGCGCACCCGCCAAGATGCAGATCCTGCGCGGCGCCGAGGAATGGTGGCACCCGGGCCGTCATGGCAAGCTCTGCCTCGGCCCCAAGAAGGTGCTCGGCGTGTTCGGCGAGATCCACCCCAAGGTGCTGGCCGAGCTCGGCGTCAAGGGCCCGGCGGTGGGCTTCACGCTCTACCCTGCCGAGATCCCGCTGCCGCGTTCCAAGGGCTCGGGCCGTCCGGCGCTGAAGCTCAACGACCTGCAAGCGGTCGAGCGTGACTTCGCCTTCGTGGTCGATGCCGACGTGGCGGCGCTCGATCTGGTCAACGCCGCGGCGGGCGCCGACAAGGCGCTGATCGAGGAGGTCCGGGTGTTCGACGAGTTCATCGGCGGCAGCCTCGGCGAGGGCAAGAAGTCGCTGGCGATCACCGTGCGCCTGCAGCCCTCCGACGCGACGCTGAAGGAGAAGGACATCGAGGCGGTCGGCGCCAAGATCGTCGAGAAGGTGACCAAGGCCACCGGCGGCACGCTGCGCGGCTGAGCCCGCCTCACCGCTTGAGACAGGACAGGCGCGGCTCCGCGAGGGCCGCGCCTTTTGCGTTCATCGCGCGGCGTGCCGTTGCCGGCACATGGGCATTGCGGGCCCTAGACGCAGCTCTCGTGCGCCGGACCTTGCGCATGGCCCATGCCCTTGCCGTCTTTGTCGCGACGCGGTGAAGACCGTTCTCCGCTCAGCCCTCGGCGATCAGCTCGTCGAAGATCGCCAGCGCCTTGGCGGCGTAGCTGAGCCCAGGGCCACCTGCCATCTGCACCGACATGCCCAGCACGTCGACCAGCTCTTCACGGGTGGCACCGGCCTTCACCAGCGCTGCCACGTGCGACAGGATGCAGCCCTCGCAGCGGATCGCCACGGCGATGCCAAGTGCCACGAATTCCTTTTGCTTCTTGCTCAGCGCGTTGTCGACGGTCGCGGCCTTCTGGAGCTCCATGAAGCCGGCAAAGGTCTCGGGCATGGCCTTGCGCAGCTCGCGCATGTAGCCGGCATTGGCGCTGATCTGGTCCTTGAAGCTCATGGCCTGTCCTTTCATGCAAATCGCTTGCATCTCTAAGACCATGCAGCCCTCGCCCGAGCCTTGATCGAGATCAGGCGGCGCGCGGGAAGCCCCCATGCATCACATGCAAGCCTTTGCAGGTATGACCGGCCCGAAGAGCGCTTGTTTCCACGGCGATTTCCGCACCCCGGTCACACGATCCGTGAAAATTCCGGCGAGACGGTCGCCCGCCCTTGGCCGAGCCCACGGATCGACGCTAACAAGCCCGCAAGACCGCCGCGCCGGACGTGGCCCACAGCCAGACGGAGCCCATGATGAGCGACCACAAGATCGACCGCATCCGCGTTCACCGCGTGCTGATCCCCGGCAAGGCGGTGCATTCGCACGGCATCGGCGACGTGGCGGGCATCCACGCCGTGATCCTCGAGGTGATCACCGACACCGGCCTGACCGGCTGGGGCGAGGCCTCGCCCTGGCCCGCCTTCACCGGCACCGCCGAGGGCACCGTCGCGGCGCTCTATACCTATCTCCGCCCGCATCTCATCGGGCAGGACCCGGTGCAGGTCGAGCGCCACATGCGGGACGCCGAGGCACTGGTGGTGGGCCACCCCGAGGCCAAGGCGGCGCTCGAGATGGCGCTGCTCGATCTCACCGGACAGATCTCGGGCCTGTCGGTCTGCGAGCTGGTGGGTGGCCGGATGCGCGACGACATGGGGCTGAGCTTTTCCGTCGCCAACCCGGATTTCGGCAAGGATCTCGAGGACGTGGCGGCGATGTGGGCCGAGGGCGTGCGGATCTTCAAGATCAAGACCGGCTTCAAGAGCCACGGCTTCGACCTGATGCGGCTCGAGAAGCTGCGCGGGATCTACGGCGCCGAGGCCGACCTGCGCATCGACTACAATCAAGGCCTGCCCGCCTATGACGCGGTGCGCTGCATCCGCGATCTCGAGGCCTTCCGCCCGACCTTTGTCGAGCAGCCGGTGAAGATGCACGAGCGCGACGCGCTGGCCCATATCGCCCATGTGATCGAGACCCCGATCATGGCCGACGAGTCGGTCTTTGGCGTGCGCGAGGCGCTTCACGGGGTGCAGATCCGCATGGCCGACATCTTCTCGCTGAAGGTGATGAAGTCCGGCGGCATCCGCCGCGCGCTCGAGGTCAACGCCATCGCCCGCGCCGCCGGGATCGAGGTCTATGGCGGTTGCATGTTCGAGACCGGTCTCGCCCACGCCGCCGGCGCTCACCTGATGGCGGCGCTGCCTGAACTTCGGCTCGACTGCGAGTTCTACATGTCAACCTACTATGCCAGCGAGGACATCCTCACCGAGCCCTTCCCGGTCCGGGGTGGCCGGGTGCACGTGCCAGAGGGCCCCGGTCTCGGGGTGGCGGTCGACCCGGCGATGCTGGCGAAATACGCGCAGGCCGAGGCGCTCGGCTGAGGCCCTAGCCGAAGAAGGCCCGGCGCAGCAGGTTCAGCGCCGCGACCAGCAGCACCCAGAGGGTGATCTTGCGGAACGCCGCCTGATCGATCCGGTCATGCACCTTCATGCCCAGCCACATGCCCAGCATCGAGGGCACCACGAGAAAGGCCGAGAACCACACGGTCTGAGCATTGAGCACGCCGGACACCGTATGCGCCCCGGTCAGCGACAGTGCGCCAAGCCCGTAGGCCACGCCCTGCACGCGGATCTGCTCGCGCTTCTCGGTGTCGATGGCGGTGAGATAGGCCACCATCGGCGGCCCCCAGACCCCGGACATGCCGCCGATGAAGCCCGCGACGCTGCCGATCACCACCTCGGCAAAGCGGTTCTGCCCGTTCTTCAGATGCGGCCGCCATCCGGCCAGCTGCATGATGCAGAACAGCGCCACCGGCCCGCCGATCATAGCCAGCAGCACCGGAACCGGCAGCACCCGCACCAGCTGGGACGAGAGCAGCAGGCAGAGCAGCCCCGCGCCCAGAAACACGCGGAATCGCTTGAGCGAGGCCAGGGCGGCGCGGAAGCCGTGTTGCAGCGCCTGCACCGCGTTGCTGATCAGCGCGGGCAGGATCAGACCGGCCAACGCCAGCTCGGGCGACAGGAAGCTGCCAAGGCCCGAAATCAGGATCATCGGCAAGGCAAACCCGACCATGCCTTTGACCAACCCAGCCAGAGCCGAGACCCCGAAGGAAAGAACGAGCAAGGAGGGCGGGATCAGGCTAAATATCGTGTCCATGGGATGCTCATAACATGCTCGCGCGGCATGTCTTTCTGAAATTTGCGCGCAACAATAGAACTAAGGAATACCTCACGGGGTATTTTTGTTGCGCTGCACCTGCAAAGTAGGTATCCCCACCGAGACCCAGGAGAAGGAAGTGATTCATGGCACATGACGGACAGGACATCGCCCTCGGCCAGAGCATCCTGCTCGACGATCTGACCGGCCTCACCAAGGCCGCCATCGCCCCCGCCGAGGCGGTGCTCGAGGCCGCGCGCGCCTCGCTGCGCGCCACGGTCGAGGAGGATGGCCGCGTCTCCGGCAAGCTGATCGAGGAAAACCAGTTCGCCGCCCACGGGCTCGCCTGGCTCGCCACCTATGTCGAGAGCCTGCGCCAGATGCAGTACTGGGCCGACAAGCTGACCGGCGACGGCGGCTTCGGCGAGGTCGAACAGCTGATCCACCAGATTGCGTTCGGCGAGTATCTCAACCAGATTGCCGGCGGCATCCAGATGAACCAGGGCGAGATGGTGCGCCTCTCGGATCTGGGCGTCAGCGCAGAGGCCGCCGCCGCGCTGCGCACCGATGCCACTGAAACGCTGATGGCGCGAGGCAACAGCCAGGCCGCCCGCTCGCGCCTCGTGGAGCTGATGCAGGAACGCTCGGCCGAGATCACCGTCGGCAAGACCGCGCTCGACGAAGAGCTCGAGATGATCCGCGAGCAGTTCCGCCGCTACGCCGTCGACAAGGTCGAGCCCTTCGCCCACGAGTGGCACCTGAAGGACGAGCTGATCCCGATGGAGGTCATCGAGGAGCTCGCCGAGATGGGCGTGTTCGGCCTCACCATCCCCGAGGAATACGGCGGCTTCGGCCTGTCCAAGGCCTCGATGTGCGTGGTCTCGGAAGAGCTGTCGCGCGGCTATATCGGCGTGGGCTCGCTGGGCACCCGCTCCGAGATCGCCGCCGAGCTGATCATCGCCGGCGGCACCGAGGAGCAGAAGCAGAAATGGCTGCCGGCGCTGGCCTCCGGTGAGAAGCTGCCCACCGCCGTGTTCACCGAGCCCAACACCGGCTCGGATCTTGGCTCGCTGCGCACCCGTGCGGTCAAGGACGAGAGCGGCGATTACACCGTCACCGGCAACAAGACCTGGATAACCCACGCCGCGCGCACCCACGTGATGACGCTGCTGGCCCGCACCGATCCCTCGACCGACAACTACAAGGGTCTGTCGATGTTCCTGGCCGAGAAAACCCCGGGCACCGATGCTGAGCCGTTCCCGACCGAGGGCATGACCGGCGGCGAGATCGAGGTGCTGGGCTATCGCGGCATGAAGGAATACGAACTCGGCTTCGATGGCTTCAAGGTCAAGGGCGAGAACCTCCTCGGCGGCGAGGAAGGCAAGGGCTTCAAGCAGCTCATGGAGACCTTCGAGAGCGCCCGCATCCAGACCGCGGCCCGCGCCATCGGCGTGGCGCAGGCGGCGCTCGACGTCGGTATGCGCTATGCCGAGGACCGGAAGCAGTTCGGCAAGTCGCTGATCGATTTCCCGCGGGTGTCGGGCAAGCTCGCGATGATGGCGGTGGAGATCATGATCGCCCGCCAGCTCACCTATTTCTCGGCCCGCGAGAAGGACGAGGGCATCCGCTGCGATCTAGAAGCCGGCATGGCCAAGCTGCTCGGCGCCCGCGTGGCCTGGGCCAATGCCGACAACGCGCTGCAGATCCACGGCGGCAACGGTTTCGCGCTGGAATACACCGTGAGCCGCATCCTGTGCGACGCCCGCATCCTCAACATCTTCGAGGGTGCAGCCGAGATTCAGGCGCAGGTGATTGCACGCAGGCTTCTTGGGTGACGATGTCGCAAACCCTCCGGGGGAGGGTTTGCCTCGGCTGCACGCCGAGATCCAGGCTCAGGTGATCGCACGGCGCCTGCTGGGCTGAGCACCTGCACTGACGCTGAAACAGGAAGGGCGGTGACTTCGGTCACCGCCCTTTTCCATTCATTGGGACATCTCCGGCGCGGCGGCGCCAAAGCAACGGCCCGACCTCAGAACTTCTGCGCCGCCTCCACCGCGCGTTTCCACGCGGCGTATTTGCCCTTGCGCAGATCGTCCTCCATCGCCGGCTCGAACTGCCGCTCAAGCGCCCAGCCTTCGGCAAATTCCTCCATCCCGGGATAGATTCCGGCACGCTGTCCGGCAAGCCAGGCGGCGCCCATCGCCGTGGTCTCGAGCACCTGCGGCCGGTCCACCGGCGCGCCGGTGATGTTGGCGAGGAACTGCATGGCAAAGTCGCTGGCGCTCATGCCGCCATCAACCCGCAGCGCCGCCTCGTCGGCCCCTTTCCAGTCGGCATGCATCGCGTCGAGCAGGTCGCGGGTCTGGTAACCCACGCTCTCGAGCGCGGCCCGGGCGAACTCCGCCGGGCCGCTGTTGCGCGTCATGCCGAACATCGCGCCGCGACACTCGGCGTTCCAGTACGGCGCACCAAGCCCGGTGAAGGCCGGGACCAGCACCAGATCCTGCGAGGGGTCGGCGGCCTCGGCCAGCGGCTGGGTCTCCTTGGCGTGGCGGATGATCTTGATACCATCGCGCAGCCACTGCACTACCGCGCCGGCGATGAAAATCGAGCCCTCAAGCGCGTAGGTGCGCTTGCCGTCGAGCTGGTAGGCGATGGTCGAAAGCAGCCGGTTCTGCGAGCGCACAAGCTCTTCGCCGGTGTTGAGCAGCGCGAAACAGCCGGTGCCGTAGGTGGATTTCAGCATCCCCGGGCGGAAGCAGGCCTGACCGATGGTCGCCGCCTGCTGGTCGCCAGCCACCCCGAGGATCGGGATCTCGGTGCCGAAGAGATCGGCCCGCGCCATGCCGAAATCGGCGGCGCAATCCTTGACCTCGGGCAGCATCGACATCGGGATACCCAGCATCTCGCACATGGTCGAGGACCAGCGCCCCTTGCTGATATCGTAGAGCATGGTGCGGGCCGCGTTGGTGGCATCGGTCACGTGCACATGGCCCGCGGTCATGTTCCAGATCAGCCAGCTGTCGACGGTGCCGAAGGCCAGTTCCCCGGCCTCGGCGCGGGCCCTTGCACCGTCGACATTGTCGAGGATCCACGCCACCTTGGTGGCCGAGAAATAGGGATCGAGCAGAAGGCCGGTCTTTTCCGTCGCAACCGCCTCGTGGCCCTCGGCCTTGAGGCTCTTGCAGAACTCCGAGGTCCGCCGATCCTGCCAGACGATGGCGTTGTGGATCGGGCGGCCGGTCTTGCGGTCCCAGACCAGCGTGGTCTCGCGCTGGTTGGTGATGCCGATGCCGGCGATGTCGGCGGCGCGCACGCCGGCCTTCTCCATCACACCGCGGCAGGTCGCCGCCGTGGTGGTCCAGAGGTCCGAGCAGTCATGCTCGACCCAGCCCGAGGCCGGGTAGTGCTGCGGAAACTCCTCCTGCACCGACGCCGCGATGTTCAGATCCTTGTCGAACAGGATCGCGCGACTCGAGGTCGTGCCCTGATCGATTGCGAGAATATAGCCCATATCTCCCCCCTCCGGTCTTTCCCTTGCGGCGCTCCTGCCGCTCAATCTGTTGCGGGTGAGGCCCCCGTCCAGTCAGCCGACACGTGTGTCGACGCGACGATGGCCCGCCTGCATGTAATCCTCCAGCGCCGCGACCTGCGCCTCGCTCTGGCGCAGCCCGAGCTTGCTCCTCCGCCAGAGCACGTCCTCCGCGGTGCGCGCGTATTCGTGATCCATCAGCCAGTCGACTTCGGCCCCGGTGAGATCGCCTCCGAACATCGGGCCGAGCGCCTCGATATCCTTGGCCTCGCCGAGGATCTTGCGCGCCTCGGTGCCGTAATGCTTGACCAGCCGGCGCGCCCAGCGCTCGCTCAGGAACGGGTAGGAGCGCTGCAGCCCCGAGATCTGCGCCGGCACGCCGTCGACCGGGAAATCCCCGCCCGGCAGGGTGACGCCGGCGGTCCAAGACCCGCTTACGCCGGGCAGGTTCTCGGCGATCTTCTCGAGCGCGCTTTCCGCGAGGCGGCGATAGGTGGTGATCTTGCCGCCGAAGACGTTCAGCAGCGGCGCCCCGCCCGCGCCCTCGACCTTGATGGTGTAGTCGCGGGTGGCCGCCGTGGCGCTGCTGGCGCCGTCATCGTAGAGCGGGCGCACGCCGGAATAGGTCCAGACCACGTCCTCGGCAGAGATCTCCTGCTTGAAGTAGCGGTTGGCGAAGTCGATCAGGTATTGCTGCTCTTCCGGGCTGCAGTCGGGGCGCTTGTCAGGGTCGAGATGCTCGGCATCGGTGGTGCCGATCAGAGTGAAATCCTCCTCGTAGGGGATCGCGAAAATGATCCGCCCGTCGGTGCCCTGGAAAAAGTAGCACTTGTCGTGATCATAAAGGCGGCGCGTCACGATATGCGAGCCGCGCACCAGCCGGACACCCTCCTTGACGTTGAGATGCACCTTCTCGTGGATGATGTCGCCCACCCACGGGCCACCGGCATTGATCAGCATCCGGGCAAAATGGGTGACGGTCTCTCCGGTTTGGGTGTCCTGCACCTCCACCCGCCAGAGATCGCCGTCGCGCGCCGCCGAGAGCACCTTGGTGCGGGTCATGATCTTTGCGCCACGCGCCTCGGCATCGCGGGCATTGAGCACCACGAGACGCGAATCCTGCACCCAGCAGTCGGAATACTCGTAAGCCGTTTCGAACCGGTCTTCGAGCGGGGCACCCTCGGGTGTGCCCTTGAGAGAGACGGTGGAGGTGCCGGGCAGGATCTTCCGCCCGCCGAGGTGGTCGTACATGAACAGGCCCAGCCGGATCAGCCAAGCCGGGCGGCGCCCCTTCATCCACGGCATGACCTTGGTCAGCAGCTTCGAGGTCGGCGTGTCGCTCTCGAAGCGCATCGACGGGTGATAGGGCAGCACGAAGCGCATCGGCCAGCTGATATGCGGCATGGCGCGCAGCAGCACTTCGCGCTCGATCAGCGCCTCGCGCACCAGCCGGAACTCGAAGTATTCGAGGTAGCGCAGCCCGCCGTGGAACAGCTTGGTCGAGGCCGAGGAGGTCGCCGAGGCGAGGTCATTCATCTCGGCCAGCCGGACCGACAGGCCCCGCCCTGCCGCGTCGCGGGCGATGCCGCAGCCGTTGATGCCGCCGCCAATAATGAAGAGATCGGTCGCCTCTCGCGTCTGCTGGTCTGCCATGGCCCTGTCCTTGCTGCGATATGCGTCTTATCGGTATGCCGAAAGCACACCCGTCTCGCAAGTTAAACGCTTTCGCTTTCTTTCGTTTCCAGAAAATTGGCAAAAAACCGCACTTTCGCGTTGAAACGCGCAGCGCCCACGGGGAATTTCCCCGCCCGAAGATCAATGGGGCGGTAACATGGCACCATTTCGCAATCGATATGGCGGGAAATCTGCGCTATTCCCTTGCGAGATCGGCATGGCAGCGGCACAGTTGCGAACAAAAACGAAAGCCTCGAATGTCCAGCTCTTTTCGCCACCCCGAAATCCTCGAGATCGCGCGCCGCGACGGCAAGGTCAGCGTCGAACTTCTGGCGCAGCATTTCGGTGTCACCTTGCAGACCATTCGCCGCGACCTTGCCGATCTTGCCGAGGCAGGCCAGCTCGACCGGGTACATGGTGGCGCGGTGCTGCCCTCGGGCACGGTCAATATCGGCTACGAGGAACGGCGCGAGCTCAACCCCGCCGCCAAGAGCGCCATCGCACGGGCCTGCGCCGAGCAGATTCCGGACGACATCTCGCTGTTCCTCAATATCGGCACCAGCACCGAGGCGGTGGCCCGGCAGCTTCTCACCCACCGCAACCTGCTGGTGGTGACCAACAACATGAACGTCGCCAACATCCTCGCCGGCAATCCCGATTGCGAGGTCATCGTCACCGGCGGGCACCTGCGGCGCTCCGATGGTGGGCTGGTCGGCAACCTTGCCGCCGGCACCATCGGGCAGTTCAAGTTCGACCTCGCGGTGATCGGCTGCTCGGCGCTCGATGCCGAAGGCGACCTGCTCGATTTCGACATCCAGGAGGTCGGCGTGAGCCAGGCCATCCTGCGCCAGTCGCGGCGCACCTTCCTCGTGGCCGACGCCTCCAAGCGGACCCGCAGCGCACCGGCGCGCATCGCCTCGCTGAGCCAGATCGACACGCTGTTCACCGACGCGCCCCTGCCCGGCCCGCTGGCGCAGCGCTGCGCCGATTGGGGCACCGAGATCGTCATCGTGCCCTCGGCCTGATCCCGCGCGAGCCCCAGCTTTGCGGGACGCGACGCTGCAGCCGCCGGACGGCTGTCTTGACACTCCATCGCCTGCCGCCCATGAAGCCGGGGTCAGACGGCGCGAAAGGCATGTTTCATGGCAAAAGAGAAAGAAACCGGCGGCTTCCTCGAGACCGTCAAGACGATCGTCTACGCGCTTCTGATTGCGGGCGTGTTCCGGACGCTGTTCTTTCAGCCCTTCTGGATTCCCTCCGGCTCGATGAAGGACACGCTGCTGATCGGCGACTTCCTCTTCGTCAACAAGATGAGCTACGGCTACTCCTACGCCTCCTGCCCGTCGATCCGCCTGCCCGTCGTCGGGCTCGACGTCGACGCCAAGGACATCTGCGGCTGGCTCGGCGATGACAACGGCCGGATTTTCGGCTCCGAGCCCGAGCGCGGCGATATCGCGGTGTTCCGCCACCCGGTCACCGGGCGCGACTTCATCAAGCGCGTGATCGGCATGCCGGGCGACCGCATCCAGATGACCAACGGCCTGCTCTACATCAACGACGAGCCGGTCGAGGTCGAGCGCAACGGCACCTTCTCCGAGACCGCCGAGCCGCAGGGCCCGCAACAGCTGCGCCCGCGCTGCGAGAACGGCCCCGTGGGCACCGGCGGCGTCTGCGAGAAATCGCGCTGGACCGAGACCCTGCCCAACGGCAAGTCGCATGACATCCTCAACATCGCCATGCAGGGCTCGGACAACACCCGTGTCTATACCGTGCCCGAAGGCCACTACTTCATGATGGGCGACAACCGCGACAATTCCTCCGACAGCCGCGTGCCGAGCGCTGCCGGCGGCGTCGGCTTCGTCCCGTTCGAGAATCTGATCGGCAAGGCAAACCGCGTCGTCTTCTCGTCCTCCGGCCGCTCCATGCTGTTCTTCTGGACCTGGCGCGGCGACCGCTTCTTCCACAAGCTGCAATGAAGAGGTCTGCCGAGATCATCGCGCTCGAAGAGCGTCTCGGCCACCGCTTTGACCGGCCCGAGTTGCTGCGCCGTGCGCTGACGCACTCCTCGATGTCGGCCCCGGGCCGCGAGGACAACCAGCGGCTCGAGTTCCTCGGGGACCGGGTGCTGGGCCTCGTCATGGCCGAGGCGCTTCTGGCCGACGACCGCAACGCCTCGGAAGGCCAGCTTGCGCCGCGCTACAACGCGCTGGTGCGCAAGGAGACCTGCGCCGACGTGGCGCGCGAGGTTGACCTTGGTGCCGCGCTGAAGCTTGGCCGCTCTGAGATGATGTCGGGTGGCCGCCGCAAGATGGCGCTGCTGGGCGATGCCATGGAAGCGGTGATCGCAGCGGTCTATCTCGACGCCGGGTTCGAGGCCGCCAAGGATCTGGTGCGCCGGCTCTGGGGTGATCGGGTCACGCGCGTCGACGAGGATGCGCGCGACGCCAAGACCTCGCTGCAGGAGTGGGCGCAGGCGCGCGGGATGCCGCCGCCGGCTTACGTTGAGACCGCGCGCTCCGGCCCCGATCACGCCCCGGTCTTCACCATCGAAGCGCGACTCTCATCCGGCGAGACGGCGCAGGCCACCGCCGGGGCCAAGCGCAAGGCCGAGCAGGAGGCCGCCGCGGCGCTGCTTGCCAAGGTGACGGGTGGCTGAGCGCGGCGCGTCCGGAAATATGCTGGGCGCGCTCTTCATGTGCGCCGCCATGACGCTGTTCGCCATCGAAGACGCGCTCTTCAAATCGGTGACGCCGGCGCTGCCGCCCGGAGAGGCGACACTGATCTTCGGCCTCACCGGCACAGCGATCTACGTGCTGCTCACCCTGCGCGCGCGCGAACCGGTGCTGCACCCGGCAATCCTGCGCCCGAGCCTGATGATGCGGACCGTCTTCGAGATCATCGGACGGCTGTTCTTTGCCCTGTCGCTGGCCTACACGCCGCTCGCCATCACCTCGTCGATCCTGCAGGCCGCGCCTCTGGTGGTCACCGCCGGCGCGGCGCTGCTGCTGGGCGAGCAGGTCGGCCCGCGGCGCTGGATCGCCATGGCGGTGGGCTTCATCGGCGTGCTGATGATTCTGCGCCCGACGCCTGACGCCTTCCGCCCCGACGCCCTTCTGGCCGTCGCGGGCATGATCGGCTTCGCGATGCGCGATCTCTTCACGCGCGCCAGCCCGCCGGCGGTCTCGACCAACCAGCTGGGTGTGCTGGGCTTTGCGGTGCTCATCATGGCCGGGCTGATCATGCTGCCCTTCGACCCTGCCCCGCCACGCCTGCCCACGGGCACCGAGCTCGGCCGGCTGCTGCTGACCGGTGCCGTGGGCGTCGCCGCCTACACGGCGCTGACCCGGGCGATGCGCGTGGGCGAGGTCTCGGTGGTGGCGCCGTTCCGCTACTCGCGGCTCTTGGTGGCGCTGACCTTCGCCTTCCTGTTCTTCGGCGAGCGCCCGGACCTCTGGACGCTCGCGGGCGGGCTGCTGATCGTGGTCAGCGGGGTCTACACGCTGTTGCGCAGCGGCAAGCCGCGCGCCCCTGCCCGCCCCGAATGATCAGAGCTTCTCGCAGCTGACCTCGATCGCGGCGTCGCGACGCGCGCCGCCAAGCGACTCCTGCGCCAGCGCGATGGCCTGCGCGTTCTTCGACTTCCAGCGTTTCGCCTGAGACTGGCACTCGCCAAGGGGAACACCCTGCTCGCTGCCCTTGAGCGGCGAGTCGCGGTAGCTGCCATCGCCCTGCAAGGCATGGATGGTCGGGACGTAGAGGGTGTCGGCGCCAGCCACCGTGGCCAGCCCCATGGTCATCAGGGCCAAAACTGCTGCATGAACCTGTCGCATCAAAGTCTCCTTGCGCGTCGCTCCGAGTCGGAGCCTTCGCTATATAGGGCAGAGTGTCTGCCCTGCCAGCATCGCGTCCTATGGCTCTTTGCGCAAAAAACGACTATGTGATGCGGATCATTCCCCCAACGGACCAGCCCATGACCACACGCGCCGGATTTGTCGCCCTGATCGGAGAGCCCAACGCGGGCAAATCCACCCTCACCAACCGCATGGTGGGGGCCAAGGTGAGCATCGTCACCCACAAGGTGCAGACCACCCGCGCCCGCATCCGCGGCGTGGCGATGGAGGGCGACAGCCAGCTTGTCTTTGTCGACACGCCGGGCCTGTTCAAACCGCGCCGTCGGCTCGACCGCGCCATGGTCGCCGCGGCATGGGGCGGGGCGGCCGATGCCGACATCATCGTGCTTCTCGTCGAGGCCCATCGCGGCATCACCGAGGGCGTCGAGCGCATTCTTGAAGGGCTGGCCGATCTTCCTCAGGGGCGCACCGTGGCGCTGGCGATCAACAAGATCGACCGCGTCGAGGCCAAGGTGCTGCTGAAGCTGACCGAAGATCTCAACGAACGCTACGCCTTCGCCAAGACCTTCATGATCTCGGCCGAGAAGGGCCACGGCGTGAAGGACCTGCGCGAATGGCTCGCCGGCGAGGTTCCCGAGAGCCCGTGGCTGTATCCCGAGGACCAGATCGCCGACCTGCCGATGCGGACGATCGCCGCCGAGATCACGCGCGAAAAGCTGACCCTGCGCCTGCATCAGGAGCTGCCCTACCAGCTCACCGTCGAGACCGAGAGCTGGGAAGAGCGGCAGGATGGCTCGGCCCGCATCGATCAGGTGATCTACGTCATGCGAGACGGCCACAAGGGCATCGTTCTGGGCCGCAAGGGCGAGACGGTGAAGGCCATCGGCCAGGCCGCCCGCACCGAGCTCGAGGAGTTTCTCGGCCGCAAGGTGCACCTGTTCCTGCAGGTGAAGGTGCGCGAGAACTGGCTCGAGGAGGCCGAGCGCTATTCCGAGATGGGGCTCGACTTCAAGGACGGCAACTGACCCCGTGGCCCGTCTGACCACGCGGTTCTGGGTCGACGCCTACCTCGCCCGGCTGTCGTTCCAGACCATCCCTGCCTACGTGACCGCCCATGGCGACGACCATGCCGGCGCGGTTCTCGTGAAGCTCTCCACGCTTGACGGCAAGGCGCGGGCCTTCACCCGTGGCTTCGACCTGATGACCGGCGCCCGGCAATGGACCGAGCTGGCCTCGGGGGATGAGCGCGAGGTCGATGCCAGCATCGCGAAGCAGCGCGGCTTCGACCCCGATCTCTGGGTGATCGAGGTCGAGGACCGACAGGGCCGCCACCTGCTTGACGAGGAGGGGCTCTCGGACTGAGGCCCGCGCTACTCGGCGGCCCGCGCCGCCTGCCATTCGGGCAGGGGAAAGAGCCGGTCGTAGCCCCAGTTGAAGCACAGCGCGTAGAGCATGTAGAACAGCGCAAAAGCCGCATCCATCACCAGCGCCTGCCAGATCGAGATGCCGAGATACCAAGCGATGAACGGCATCAGCACCACCAGCAGACCGCCCTCGAACAGCACTGCGTGCAGGATGCGGACGCGCTTGGTCTTCTCGGTGCTGCCGGTCCGGCGCTGCAGCCCCAGATCGAAGAGATAGTTGTAGATCAGGTTCCACAGCGTCGCGAGCGTGGCGCTGACGATTCCGACCACGCCGATGTCATGCATTGGCATCTGGAAGACGAGCGCGCCGAGCGGGATAACCAGCAGCAGCCCGACGACTTCAAAGCTGAGGGCGTGGCGAAGACGATCAAGAGGTGAGCGCATGGCGACCTAGTCCTTGGTTGCCGGGCCGTCCCGAATGATATCCCGAACTGGGGGAGGTCGTCCTCTCACCTCAGAGATGCCAACGTCAGGGCCAGTCTTCAAGGCGCGGATGCGCGCGATTGGCGGATATGTGCTTTCGACAGCCCGAGCAGTGCCTCTGGCAGACCGCGTCGGCGGCTGCCAGACTGGCGACGTGACGAAAGGGAGGCGAGACGAATGAGCGAAACACGGGGAGGCTGCCTCTGCGGCGCGGTGCGCTTCGTGGCAAGCGGCGCGCCGGTCCGGGTCGGGATCTGCCATTGCACGGATTGCCGCAAGCACCACGGCGCGGCGTTCTTTGCGGCCGCCGTGTTCCCGGCATCGGCCGTCCGCGTCACCGGCGCGCCGCGCAGCTATCAGGGGCGGCATTTCTGCCAGACCTGCGGATCATCGGTCTTTGCACAGAGCGGCGAGGAGGTGGAGCTGCATCTGGGAGCGCTCGACACACCGGGCCAGTTCGCACCGAGCTACGAGCTCTGGACCTGCCGCCGCGAGCCTTGGCTGCCAGCCTTCCCCGATATGACCTCCTTCGAGCGTGACCGCGAGGAGATCTAGAAGCCGCCTCAGCCTTTGGTGCGCACCCGTTCAAAGCGCTGGCGGGCGATGTCCTCGTCGCGCTCGGCCTGCCGGTCGGCGGCCAGCGCGTCCTCGACATAGCTCAGATGCGCCTCGACGGCGGCCCGGGCGGCTTTCGGGTCGCGGGCCTGCAGCGCGGTGTTGATGGCGCGGTGCTGATCGAGCAGCGCCTCGCGGGTGGTGCGCTGCTTGAACATGACGGAGCGGTTGTAGAACACCCCCTCGCGCAGCAGCTGGTACATCGACCGCATCATGTGCAGCATGATGACGTTGTGACCGGCCTCGATGATCGCGAGGTGGAAATCGGCGTCGAGCCGCGCCTCGTCGGCCGGGTTGCGCTTGCCATGCGCCACCTCCATCTGCCCGAAGAGCTCGCCGATGACCCGCAGATCGGTCTCGGTGCCATGGGTCGCGGCGCGCTCGGCGGCGAGGCCCTCCATGTCGCGTCGAAAGCTCAGGTAGTCGAACACCGCCTCGTCATGGCGGGCAAAAAGCTGCACCAGCGTGTCGGAAAACGCCGAGCCCAGCGCCTCGGTGACAAATATCCCGGCCCCCGCGCGCGAGCTCAGCAGGCCGCGCGATTGCAGATCCGACACGGCCTCGCGCAGCGAGGGACGCGACACGCCCAGCCGCTCCGAAAGCTCGCGCTCCGCCGGAAGCCGCTCGCCCGGGCGCAGGATGCCACGCAGGATCAGTTCCTCGATCTGACGCACCACCGCGGCGGCGAGCTTTTCCGAATGCACGGGACGGAAGGGCATGAGAGGATCCGATCTTGCGAGAATTGGTCAGATCATATGACCGCACCGCCTTTGGACGCAAGGCGCTCTGGCGCGGCGTCACCGGTCAGCGCTCACCAGCGGTCGAGCGCAGCCTCGTCCTCGTCCTTGGCCGCGACCCACGACTGGTCGCCACCGGCGCTTTCCTTCTTCCAGAAGGGCGCGCGGGATTTCAGGTAGTCCATCAGGTATTCCGCCGCCTCGAAGGCGTGCTGGCGATGCGCCGAGGCGGTGGCGACCATCATGATGCGCTCGCCCGCCGCCATCTTGCCGTAGCGGTGGATCACCAGCACCTCGCCCAGCGACCAGCGCGCCTGCGCCTCGCTGGCGATCTTGGTCAGCGCCTTCTCGGTCATGCCGGGATAATGCTCGATCTCCATGCCCTCGAGGCCACCGGCCACGTCGCGCACCACGCCGGTGAAGGTCACCACCGCGCCAAGATCGGTGCGGCCCGCGGCGAAGAGCTCGGCCTCGGCGCCGAAATCGAACGGCGCCTCCTGCACCACGACCCGAAGTCCGGCCTGATCCGACATCGCCCGCCCCCCCTCAACCGCCGGTCATCGGCGGGAAGAACGCGACCTCGCGGGCACCGGCCAGCGGCGCATCGAAATCCGTGAGTTCTTGATCGACGGCCACGCGCAGCGCCGAGAGATCGGCAAAGGCCGCCTCGTAGCGCTCCTCGCGCGCCTTCAGCTCCTCGACCAACGCGGCCACGGTGGCGGCAGAGGTCTCGATTTTCTCTTTCGGCAGCCCGATGCGCTCGCGCACCCAGGCGAAATACAGCACGTCGATCATCTGTCGTCCCTCAGGTGGGGCCAGGCCTTCACAAAGTAGTCCCAGCCGGTGATCAGCGTCAGCGCGGCGGCCATCCACAGCAGCGTCAGACCGAGATAGCCCGCCCAGAGCATGCCCTGCTCCTTCCAGACCAGCCCGTGGATGTCCTCGGCCTCGCGACTGAGAATCGTGCTGACCTGTTCCGGCGATACGCCCTCGACGCTGACCGCAAGGTAATGCTCGAACACGCCTTGCGCGAAAAGCACCGCGATGGCGACCATCTGGAAGGTGGTCTTCCACTTCGCCAGCTTGGTGACCTTGAGCGTGCCGGCGGTGTCGCCGAGGAACTCGCGCAGGCCGCTGACGAAGACCTCGCGGAAGAGTATGAAGGTCGCGGGCAGCACCAGCCACGGCGACATCGAGGAATAGCCCACGATCACCATCAGCGCGATCACCACCATCGCCTTGTCGGCGATCGGGTCGAGCATCGCGCCGAGCTTCGATTCGAGGCTCCATGTCCGGGCGATATACCCGTCGAACCAGTCGGTTACGGCGGCGCTGATGAACAGCAGCAGCGCGAACCAATCCGCCAGCGGACGGGAGAAATACAGAAACATCACCGCCACGCCGGGAGCGGCGAGCAGGCGAAGGGCGGTGAGGGTGTTGGGCAGGGTCCAGCGCATGGACGATACGTAGCGCCCTTTTGGGGGCGAGGAAAGGGAGCCGCGCGCGACAGTTCAGCTCGATTGTCGCGCCAGCCGGTCGAGGAACAATCCGCGCGCAGCCGGCAGCGGCCTGTCGCCCAGCGCCGGGGCAAGCCGGTTCTCGAGGAAATGCCCCGTCGTGCGCAGCGCATCAAGGATCTCGCCGTCGGGCGCGGTGCCGCGGCCCAGCATCACCGGCGGCAGCGGCAGAAGCCGCGCCACCCAGTCCCCTGCCCCGAAGGCCGAGACCGCCCGCCCGGTGCGCGGCGAGACGTAATCGAGCGGTTCGTTGGTTCCGGTCACGGCGCAGGCCGAGAGATCGAGGCCGAAGCCCATCTCGTCGAGCAGCGCCATTTCCCAGCGCATGTAGGCCAGCGGCCAGAGGTCGCGCTCGGCCAGAAGGTCGAGCAAGCTCTCGGTGCGGGCATAGAGCGCCGGGTGGGCTTCGCGCTCGGGCAGGCAGAACGACAGCAGCGCCACCACCGCGTTGAGCCCGGCCAGCGACAGCCGGTCGGACATGGCGCTGGCGGCGCGCGAGCGCTGCGGCTCGACGGTCCAGGCGCCCATGTGATCCTCGAGTCGCGCCCGCCAGGTCAGGTCGAGCTGCGCGCCGGGCTGGAGCGAGGGCGCGATCTTGCGCGAGGTGCCGCCACGCAGCACGCCCATGTGACGGCCATGCTCGGCGGTAAAGACCTCGAGAATCGCCGAGGTCTCGCCATGCCTGCGGGTCGAGAGAAGAATGCCGGTGTCGCGCCAGTCCATGCGCGCGACTATCCTCCGCCTTGCCGGGATCGGCAAGTTGCGTCACATCTTGCAGCCATGACCCTGCGCGCGCGCCTCTTCGCTACGCTCATCGCCCTCGTCTCCGTGGCGGGGCTGGTGCTGCAGTTCGTGACCTACGGCATCGACCATCCCGGTGCCGATGCGCTTGACACGGTCTGGAGCCTTGCGCGCTATTTCACCATCCTGACCAACGCGTTGGTGGCGGTGAGCTTCACGCTCATGGCGCTTCGCGGGCGGATGCCCGGCCCGCTCTGGATCGGCGGCCTGACGCTTTGGATCGCCATCGTCGGGGTGGTCTACTACGCGCTGCTTGCCAACGCGGTGAGCGGGCTCGACGCGGTCGCCGACCGGTTGGTGCACATGGTGACACCCCTTCTGACGGTGGCGTTCTGGCTCTTCTGCGCCCCGAAACACGGGCTGTCTCTGGTCAGCGCGGCGACCTGGCTGCTCTGGCCGCTGGTCTATGTGGGCTATGCGCTGCTGCGCGGGCAGCTGGACGGGCTCTACCCGTATTTCTTCGTCGACCCGACAAGGATCGGCTGGGACGGCGTGCTCCGCTGGTCGGCACTGCTCTGCGCCAGCTTCGCCAGCGCCGGGGGGCTGCAGGTGGGCCTCGCCCGGTTTCTGCGCTAGGCCACAGGCCAAGCCCCGCCACAACAGCTATCGGCAGTCCCGCCCAGCCGGGGTCCTGCAAGCGATTGGTCCCCCTCTTGAGCCGCAGGGACAGGCGGCGCGCACGATGTAACCGAGGCGTGGGGCGCTCGCCTCTGTTGCGAGACCGCTTCCAACGACCGTCAGCGTGGCAGCCCTTCCGCGCAGCCTTCCGCGACCGTCTCAGAGTCAGAGTCAGATCCACACCACGCTCCAGCGGCCACCTTGGTCAAGCCGCCGCCCGGCCCCTCGTCCGTCCCGACTGGCCCGCAGCCCCGGATCCCCGGACAACAAAAAACCCGGGCGCGAACGCCCGGGCAGTTGGTCACGAAAGGCTGATAGGAAGGAGGAGATCAGCCTTTGGAGAATTCCGGGTAGGCCTCCATGCCCAGCTCGCCCATGTCGAGGCCCGCGATTTCTTCCTCTTCCGAGACACGGATGCCCATGACCAGCTTGAGGATGAACCACACGACCGCGGAGGTGACGACGGTGAAGATGCCGACCACGACGATGCCGTAGAGCTGCGTGCCGAGCGAGGCGTCACCGTTGGTGAAGACCACGGCGATGGTGCCCCAGATGCCGCAGATCAGGTGGACCGGGATCGCGCCGACGACGTCGTCGATCTTCATCTTGTCGATCGCCGGGATGGCGAAGACCACGATGATACCGCCGATGGCACCGATGATGGTGGCTGCGCCCAGCGAGGGGGTCAGCGGCTCTGCGGTGATCGAGACGAGGCCTGCGAGGGCGCCGTTCAGGACCATGGTGAGGTCGGGCTTCTTGAACATCACCTGGCTGACAATCAGCGCGGCGATGGCGCCACCGGCAGCAGCGGTGTTGGTGTTGGCGAAGATGCGCGACACGTCTGCGACGTCACCCACGGTGCCCATTGCCAGCTGCGATGCGCCGTTGAAGCCGAACCAGCCGAGCCACAGGATGAACGTGCCGAGCGTGGCGAGGGTCAGGTTGGAGCCCGGGATCGGGATCACGGTGCCGTCCTTGAACTTGCCGATACGCGGGCCGAGGATGATGGCACCGGTCAGAGCGGCCCAGCCACCCACGGAGTGCACGACGGTCGAGCCGGCGAAGTCGAGGAAGCCTGCTGCGTCGAGGAAACCGCCGCCCCACTTCCAGGAGGCCTGGAGCGGGTAGATGATCGAGGTCAGCACGATCACGAAGATCAGGAACGGCCAAAGCTTGATACGCTCGGCCAGGGTGCCCGAAACGATCGACGCGGTGGTGGCGCAGAACATCAGCTGGAAGAAGAAGTCCGAGCCGGTCGAGGCGTAGCCGTAATCGTCGGCGCCTTCGGCGGTCACACCCACGACTTCAAGAACCGCGGGGCCCCAGACGCCGGAGATGATGCCTTCGGAGGCCCAGGTGCCGAGCGGATACATCAGGTTGTAGCCGATCAGGTAGTAGAAGATCGCGGCGAGCGAGAACAGCGCGACGTTCTTCATGCACTGCATGGCGACGTTCTTGGAGCGGACGAGGCCGGCTTCCAGCATCGCGAAGCCTGCGGCCATCCACATCACCAGGAAACCACCGATGAGGAAGAGCAGCGAGTTGAAGATGAAGACGGTGTCGGTCGAGGCGTTGACGCCCGGAGCGGGGCCCTCGTCCTGTGCCAGGCCCAGCGAGGGCAGCGCGATCAGCGCGGCAGCCGGGGCGAGAGTCTTGAGAAGTTTCATGTTCCGTTGTCCCTTGTAATCTTTGCGAACGAACCGCGATCAGATCGCGTCTGCGTCGGTTTCGCCGGTACGGACCCGCACCGCCTGCGCCACGTCCAGCACGAAGATCTTGCCGTCGCCGATCTTGCCGGTCTGCGCCGTCTTGGTGATCGTTTCGACAACCTGGTCGGCCATGGAGGCAGCAACCACGATCTCCAGCTTGATCTTCGGTACGAAGTTCACAGCATATTCTGCGCCGCGGTAGATTTCGGTGTGGCCGGACTGAGAGCCGAAGCCCTTGATTTCCGTCACCATCATGCCGCGCACGCCGATACCGGTGAGCGCCTCGCGCACCTCCTCGAGCTTGAACGGCTTGATCGTCGCAATGATCAGTTTCACCTTGGTCCCTTTCAGTTTTGCAGACGGCTGCCTGCGGTATGCATGGGCAGAAAGCCGCCCGATGCCTGGCATTGGAAGAAAAGGCCCTTGTAAGGCCCGAGCGAGTCCCCATTGACGCACAAGAAAAGTGCTGAATCTGACTGATTGCATAATTTTAATGCACATCAAAAAGTCATTAATCGGGCAGTTTCGCGGTCTACATCACCCGCCAAAGTCGCTATCCTGCCTCGAAAGAGCAGCATGCCAGGCAAGACGACATGAGTGATTCAGGCCGGGGCAAGGGCCGGCTGGTGGCGGAGCGACGCTACCAGGAAAAGGCCGGCCAAACGCCCAGGAAATCCAAGCCGAAGAAGACCAACCGCAAGGCACCGCGGCGCAAGCCCGTGCGCAAGCGCAATCCCATCGCGGCCTTCTTCATCGGCATATTCCGCTGGGTCTTCGGCCTGATCTGGAAGATCACATGGCGGATCACGGCGGTTGTGGCGCTGCTGCTCGCGGTCGGCGTGGGCTATTTCTACGCCCAGCTTCCCCCGGTCGAGGACCTGCTCGACGGCCGCGCCCGCGGCTCGGTCACGCTGATGGACCGCAATGGCCAGATCTTCGCCTGGCGCGGCGACCAGTTCGGCGGCGCGGTGACCGCCGACAGCGTCAGCCCGCATCTGCGCAACGCCGTCATCGCCACCGAGGACAAGCGCTTCTACCGCCACTTCGGCATCTCGCCCCGCGGCATCGCCAGTGCCGTGCGCATCAATATGTCCGAAGGCCGCGGCCCGCTCTCGGGCCACGGCGGCTCGACCATCACCCAGCAGACCGCGAAGCTGCTCTGCCTCGGCGTGCCCTTCGACGACACCCAGTGGGAGAGCGAGGCCGCCTACATCTCTGATTGCCGCCGCACCACGCTGGTCCGCAAGGGCCGCGAGGCGCTCTACGCGATGGCGATGGAGGCCAAGTACACCAAGGACGAGATCCTTTCGATCTATCTCAACCGCGCCTACATGGGCGGCGGCGCCTATGGTGCCGAGGCCGCGGCGCAGCGCTATTTCAGCAAACACGCCGGCGAGCTGAACCCGCAGGAATCGGCGATGCTCGCCGGTCTGCTGACCGCGCCGTCGTCGCTGTCGCCGACGAACGACATCGAGCGCTCGCAGGCGCGCGCCGCCACGGTGCTGCGGCTGATGAACGATCAGGGCTTCCTCTCCGCCGAGCAGACCCAGCGCGCGCAGGCCAACCCGGCGGAACTTTCGGAAGAGGCGCAGCGCCGTCTTGGCGGCTATTTCGCCGACTGGGTGATGTCGACCGGGCCGGAGTTCTTCACCCGCGACACCACCGAGGACGTGGTGATCGCGACCACGCTCGACCCCAAGCTGCAGCGCGCCGCCGAAGAGGCGATGAACACCGTCTACCGCGAGAAGGTCACCAAGCCCGGCTCGGTGGTGCAGGCGGCGATCGTGGTGATGTCGGCGGACGGCGCCGTGCGCGCCATGGTCGGCGGCAAGAAGACCGGCGTCTCGGGCGTGTTCAACCGCGCCACGCAGGCCAAGCGCCAAACCGGCTCCTCCTTCAAGCCGTTCATATACGCCACCGCGCTGGAGCTCGGCTATTCGCCCTATGACACCGTCGTCGACGAGCCGTTCTGCATGAACATCCCCGGCTCGGGCCAGTGGTGCCCCGAGAACTACAGCCGCAACTACAAGGGAACGGTCACGCTCACCGACGCGCTCAAGCAGTCGCTCAACATCCCCGCGATCAAGATCTCCGAAAGCGTCGGCCGCGATCTGGTGCACAAGGTGGCAAACGAGTTCGGCATCAAGTCCGAGCTCAACGACACCCCTGCCATGGCGCTCGGCACCTCCGAGGCCACGCTGCTGGAGATGACCGGCGCCTATTCCGGCTTTCTCAACGGCGGCTCCGCGGTGGTGCCCTACGGGCTCAAGGAACTGCGGCTCAAGGGCGATGACGAGGTGCTCATGGGCACCGGCGGCGGCATCCGCGAGCGGGTGATCCAGACCGAGGCAGCGGGCCAGCTGACCTGGATGATGGAGAAGGTCATCACCGAGGGCACCGGTCGCCGCGCGATCCTGCCCGACGGCCGCCCGGCCGCCGGTAAGACCGGCACCTCGAACGATGCCCGCGACGCGTGGTTCATCGGCTTCACCGCCGACTACGTGGTTGGCGTCTGGATGGGCAACGACGACAACTCCCCGCTCAGCGGTGTCACCGGCGGCGGCCTGCCGGCCGACATCTGGCGCGAAACCATGGTACGCGTGAACGAAGGCCTGCCGATCAATCCGCTGCCCGCCATCGCCCCCGAGGGCCCCTCGCCGCAGATGGTCGAGGAGCAGCAGCGCCAGCAGCAACAGCAGCAGGCGCCGACGCAGGAACGCCGCCAGCGCGACAACTTCATCCAGCAGGTCCTGCGCGACCTTCTGGGCGGCGGCTGACTGACGCCACGGCGCACCGCGCGAGGGGCGGGATTTTCCTTTCCCTCGCGCCGCCGACACGGTCTAACACTGGCCACGTCCCCTCGACGGAAGGAGCCCCGGCATGAGCGTGAAAGAGATCTTCGAGAGCATGGAATACGGTCCCGCCCCCGAAAGCGCCGCCGAGGCGCTTACCTGGCTCGTCGACCAGGGCGACCGCTTCGGCCACTTCATCGACGGCGCCTTCACCCCGCCGGGCGAGACCTTCGAGAGCCGCAACCCGGCGACCGGCGAGGTCCTGGCGAGCCTCACGCAGGCGACACAGGCCGATGTCGACGCCGCCGTCTCTGCCGCCCGCGCCGCACAGGGCAAATGGGAGCGCCTCGGAGGTCCGGCCCGCGCCCGTCACCTCTATGCCATCGCCCGGCTGGTGCAGAAGCACGCCCGGCTTTTCGCGGTGCTCGAGACGCTGGACAACGGCAAGCCGATCCGAGAGAGCCGCGACATCGACGTGCCCCTCGTCGCCCGCCACTTCTACCACCATGCCGGCCATGCCCAGCTGATGGAGAGCGAGATGCCCGGACGTGAGGCGCTCGGCGTCTGCGGCCAGATCATCCCGTGGAACTTCCCGCTGCTGATGCTGGCATGGAAGGTCGCTCCGGCGCTGGCGATGGGCAACACCGTGGTGCTGAAGCCCGCCGAATGGACCTCGCTCACGGCCCTGCTCTTTGCCGATATCTGCCGCCAGGCGGGCCTGCCCAAGGGTGTGGTCAACATCGTCACCGGCGATGGCGCGGTCGGAGAGATGATCACCGCCTCGGAGGTCGACAAGATCGCCTTCACTGGCTCGACTGAGGTCGGCCGGAAGATCCGTGAGGCCACCGCCGGCAGCGGCAAGGCGCTGACCCTCGAGCTGGGCGGCAAGTCGCCCTACATCGTCTTCGAGGATGCCGATCTCGACAGCGCCGTCGAGGGGCTGGTGGATGCGATCTGGTTCAACGGCGGGCAGGTCTGCTGCGCCGGCTCGCGGCTTCTCGTTCAGGAGGGCATCGCCGAGCGCTTCCACGCCAAGCTCAAGGCGCGCATGGAGAAGCTGCGCATCGGCGATCCGCTCGACAAGTGCATCGACGTGGGGGCCATCGTTGATCCGGTGCAGCGCGACCGCATCGCCGCGATGGTCGCAGGCAGCGACGGCGAGATCTTTCAGTCCGACCCCTGCCCCGAGGGCTGTTTCTACCCGCCGACGCTGATCTCCGGGCTGTCGCCGGCCTCGAAGCTGATGCAGGACGAGATCTTCGGCCCGGTTCTGGTCTCGGCCACTTTCCGCACGCCTTCCGAGGCGGTGCAGATGGCCGACAATACGCGCTACGGCCTCGCCGCCAGCGTCTGGTCCGAGAACATCAACACCGCGCTCGACATCGCGCCCAAGCTCGCCGCCGGCGTGGTCTGGGTCAACGGCTCGAACATGTTCGACGCCGCCGCTCCCTTTGGCGGCCTGCGCGAAAGCGGCTTCGGGCGCGAGGGCGGCCCGGAGGGTCTCACGGCCTACACCCGCGACAGCCGCAAGCCCAAGGCGCTCAAGCCCATCGCGCCCTTCGGCGGCGACGAGGCCGAGCCGCAACCGGTGGACCGCACCGCCAAGCTCTATATCGGCGGCAAGCAGGCGCGGCCCGATGGCGGCTACGCCCGCGCGGTCAACGACAAGCGCGGCAAGCTCATCGGCCAGGCGCCGCTGGCCAACCGCAAGGACATCCGCAACGCCGTCGAGGCGGCGCGCGGCGCGGCAGCGTGGTCTTCGGCCAGCGCCCACAACCGCGCTCAGGTGATCTATTATATCGGCGAGAACCTCTCGGCGCGCGCCGAGGAGTTCGCCGCCACCATCGACCGCATGACCGGCGCCCGCACCGGCGCCAAGGAGGTCGAGAAATCGGTCGAGCGGCTCTTTACCTATGCCGCCTGGGCCGACAAGTTCGACGGGCGCATCGCCAACGTGCCGTTGCGCGGCGCGGCGCTTGCCATGCGCGCGCCCTGCGGCGTGATCGGCGGCTTCTGCCCCGATGCCTACCCCCTGCTCGGGCTCGTGTCGCTGATGGCCCCGGCCATCGCCATGGGCAACCGGGCGATTCTCGTGGCCTCCGAACCGTTCCCGCTCGCCGCGACCGAGTTCTACCAGGTGCTCGAGACCTCGGACGTGCCGGGCGGCGTGGTCAACATCCTCACCGGCAGCCATGCCGAGCTCGCGCCCACGATGGCCAGCCACATGGATATCGAAGCGGTGTGGAGCTTCTCGGGCGCCGATCTCTCGGCAGAGATCGAACGCGGCGCGGCAGGCAACCTCAAGCGCGCTTGGGTGAATTACGCCCAGGACCGCGACTGGATGAGCGCCGACGGCGAAGGCCGCGCCTTCCTCGAGGCCGCGACCGAGGTCAAGACGGTGTGGATCCCCTGGGGCGCCTGATACGGGCTTGATACGTGGCGGCGCGGGCGTTAAGCGCCGCGCTGCCCTGCGATCATTGAGATTTTGCGACTCCGATGCTATCTTAAAGGCACGCCCGGCGCCGGGGTGGCTTTCGGCGCTTGCAACCAAGGAGGACAACGTCCTGACACTTACTGCGAATGCGGCCGGTGCCGCAGAGCCGGGGGCGCCGATGAACGGCCTGCCCCAATCCGAGGTCACAAGCGAGCAGATCCTCGCGCGCATCCTCGAAAGCCTCGATGACAACAAGGCGGAAGACGTCGTGCAGATCGACCTGCGCGGCAAGACCTCCGTGTGCGACCAGATGGTCGTGTGCTCGGGCCGCTCCTCGCGTCAGGTTGTCTCGATCGCCGAGAAGCTGGTCGAAGACCTGAAGCACGATCTGGGCCTGCTGCCCAAGATCGAGGGTCAGGACACCGGCGACTGGGTTCTGGTCGACACCGGCGATGTCATCGTCCATGTCTTCCGCCCGGAAGTGCGCGAGTTCTACCAGCTCGAGAAGATGTGGATGCCGCTTGGCAAAACCGCGCAGACCGTGACCTGACCACGGCCTCATGCGCGTACATCTTTGCGTCGTGGGGCGCCTTCGGGCGGGCCCCGAACGCGATCTTGTCGACGACTACCTGAAAAGATTCGACCGCACCGGTCGTGCGCTCGGGCTTGGCCCGGTGCGCGTGGTGGAGGTCGACGACCGCAAGGGCGGCGGCATGGCCGCCGAGGCGGAGTTGCTGCGCCGCGCCCTGCCCTCCGGCGCGCGGCTCTGCATCCTTGATGAACGCGGCAAGCTGATGAGCTCTCCGGATTTCGCCCAGACCCTCGGCCGCTGGCGCGATGACGGCACCCAGGACATGGCCTTCGTCATCGGCGGCGCCGACGGCATCGACCCGTCGTTGCGCGCCGAGGCCGACATGGCGCTGTCCTTCGGGCAGATGGTCTGGCCGCACATGTTGGTGCGGGTGATGATCGCCGAGCAGCTCTACCGCGCCGCCTCGATCCTCGCAGGAAGCCCATACCACCGCGTGTGAGGCCCCGCGACGATTCACCTGAGCGGGAATTCGCGCGCGCAGCATTCCACGGCGGCGGGTTTCCGCTAGCGGTATTGAGGCACCATTGCCAAGCCCGACATGCTTGAATTAGCAGGATTCCCAAGCGTGTGCTCGCTGCCTGAAATCGCGCGCATGCGTCGGCAACCCTGTCCCCAGCGGTCAATTCCCGTCCGCGAGTCGGCGCATCTCAAGGCCCCGGAGTTCCCCAAACTCCGGGGCCACCTTCTTTCTTGGAAAGAGACTGCTCAGCTATAGGCGTAGATCAGCAGACCGGCGCCGAGAATGACGCGGTAGATGACGTAGGGCGTGAAGCTCACCGAGTGCAGCAACCGCATCATCAGGGTCAGCGCCGCCAGCGCCGCACCAAAGGCGAAGACCGCGCCGATCAGCCCGTCGATGGCAACGCTGGCATCGGCCTCGGAGGCGACCTCGAGCCCCAGCAAAGCGCCCGAGGCGAGGATCGTCGGGATCGACATCAGCATCGCGATCTTGGCGGCGTCGTGCCGATTGTAGCCCAGAAACCGCCCGCCGGTGATGCAGATGCCCGAACGCGAGGTGCCGGGGATCAGCGCCACCGCCTGCCAGAGCCCCATCTTCAGCGCATCCATTGCGCCCCAGTCCTGCTCTTCCTTGTGCACCGGCCCGCGCTGGTCGGCCCAGTAGAGCACGATCCCGAAGCCCAGCATCGTCCAGCCGATCACCGCCACCGAGCGCAGCGCCTCGTCGAGACCGGTGATCTTCATCAGGAGGCCCGCGATGATCACCGGGATGGTGGCGATGATCAGGCCGAAGGCGAGCCGCGCCCCCGGCGTCTCGCGCCGTCCGCGGATCAGGTCGACGGTGCCCAGCGCCGCCACGCGTACGTCGCGCCAGAAATAGAGCACCACGGCGGCCAGCGTGCCGACATGCACGGCAACATCGATGGCCTGCCCCTGATCGGCCATGCCGGTCAGATTCGGCAGAAGAATCAGGTGACCTGAGGAGGAAATAGGCAGAAACTCGGTGATGCCCTGTATCAGGGCCAGCAGGATGAGCTGCAGCATTGGCATGGGCAGGAACCTCCGGCTAGCCTCACACCGTGTCTATAACGCCCTTGTTTCAAGGGGAAAAGCGTCAAATAGGTCCGGTTCGTTACTCAGTTTTCATGAAAGAATGCTGTGCGCCGAGTCGTGTTCGCAAAATAAAGCGAATATAGGTCAGCCTTTCTGACTTTTCTTTCAATTCAGCTTTCAGTATTGAAGCCCGACCCAAGGACTTGTTCGGAGACCCAGGAACATGGCGAAGCAGCCGATGCTCAAATTCGTGAAGATCGAGCGGGATATGCCCGAGAAACGCGAGGCAGATGTCCGGAACAAGGACTTCGACGAAATCTATGCCGAGTTCGCCGACGCCAAGGCGACCGAGCAGTCGAGCCGTTGTTCGCAATGCGGCGTGCCCTACTGCCAGTCGCACTGCCCGCTGCACAACAACATCCCCGATTGGCTGCGCCTGACCGCGACCGGCCGCCTCGAGGAGGCCTACGAGGTCAGCCAGGCGACCAACACCTTCCCCGAGATCTGCGGCCGCATCTGCCCGCAGGACCGTCTGTGCGAGGGCAACTGCGTCATCGAGCAGTCGGGCCACGGCACCGTGACCATCGGCTCGGTCGAGAAGTACATCACCGACACCGCGTGGGAGAAAGGCTGGGTCAAGCCCGCCTCCCCGGCGCAGGAACGTCAGGAAAGCGTCGGCATCATCGGTGCCGGCCCCGGCGGCCTTGCCGCCGCCGACATGCTGCGCCGCGCCGGCGTGCAGGTGACGGTCTATGACCGCTACGACCGTGGCGGCGGCCTGCTGACCTACGGCATCCCGGGCTTCAAGCTCGAGAAGGAAATCGTCATGCGCCGCATGCAGCAGCTCGAGGATGGCGGCGTCCGCTTCGTGATGAACTGCAGCGTCGGCGAGGACATGTCCTTCGAAGACATCCGCGAACAGCATGACGCGGTGATCATCGCCACGGGCGTCTACAAGTCGCGCGACCTGCGCGGCCCCGGCGCTGGCGCCAAGGGCATCGTCAAGGCGATCGACTACCTCACCGCGTCGAACCGCACCGCCAATTTCGGCGATACCGTGCCGGAATACGAAAGCGGCGAGCTCAACGCCAACGGCAAGAAGGTCGTGGTGATCGGCGGCGGCGACACCGCCATGGACTGCGTCCGCACCGCGATCCGTCAGGGCGCCGAGAGCGTGAAGTGCCTCTACCGCCGCGACCGCGCCAACATGCCCGGCTCGCAGCGCGAGACCCAGAACGCCGAGGAAGAAGGCGTCCAGTTCGAGTGGCTGACCGCGCCCAAGGGCTTCATGGGCGATCCGGTCTCCGGCGTGCTGGTACAGAAGATGCGCCTTGGCCTGCCCGATGCCACCGGTCGCCAGTCGCCCGAGCTGATCGAGGGCTCCGACTACGAAGAGCCCGCCGATCTGGTCATCAAGGCGCTCGGCTTCGAGCCGGAAGAGCTGCCGACGCTGTGGGGCGCGCCCGAGCTAGAAGTGACCCGCTGGGGCACCATCAAGGCCGAGTTCACCTCCGGCCGCACCGCCCTGCCCGGCGTCTACGCCGTGGGCGACATCGTGCGCGGTGCCAGCCTCGTGGTCTGGGCGATCCGTGACGGCCGCGACTGCGCCGAGCACGTGCTGCAGGACTTCAACAAGACCGCCGCCGTCGCGGCGGAGTGATCCAGGGCGCGCGCCAGCGCGGCGCGCCCCGCAAGCCGGCGCGTCGGATGGCCCGATGCGCCATGCCAGAGGACAGGGTGATGACCGGACGGACAGGCGCATGCATGTGCGGCGCGGTGCGCTTCACGGCGAAGTCGATGGGCGGCTTCGGCGTCTGCCATTGCGAGCAGTGCCGCCGCTGGGCCGGCTCGGCGCTGTTCGCCGTCACCGTGCCGGTCGCCGACATGGCGATTGAGAACGCGGGCAGCATCCGCGCCTTCCGCTCCTCCGACTGGGCCAGTCGCGAGTTCTGCGGCACCTGCGGCTCGGTGCTCTGGTATCGCTACGACAAGGGCGTCGACGGCGCCGGTGATTACGAGGTCACCATCGGCCTGCTCGATGATGCCTGCGGGCTGGTGCTCGAACGCGAGATCTTCGCCGACGAGAAGCCCGACTGCTGGGCACTGCAGGGCGATCATCCCCGCATGACCCGCGCCGAGACGCTGACCAAGTACGGCGTGCAGGTGGACGGCGCATGATCCGCTTCGCCGCATACGCCCTGCTCGCGACGCTGCCGGCTCTGCCCGCCACGGCCGAGATCCAGCCCTATGCCGGGCAGGACGCGCGCGACGTCGCCTCGCTGAGCGCGGCAGATGTGCAGGCGATCCTCGCGGGCGAGGGCTGGGGCCTGGCAAAGCCCGCCGAGCTCAACGGCTACCCCGGCCCGGCCCACGTGCTGGAGCTCGCCGAGGAGCTGGAGCTGACAGACGAACAGACCGCCTCGGTAGAGGCGATCCATGACGAGATGACGCGCGCGGCGATGACTGCCGGCGCCGAATACGTCGCCAGCGAAGAGCATCTGACCAAGATGTTCCGCGCCGGTCACGCCGAGCCCGACATGCTCGCCGCCCTGCTGCAAAGCTCGGCCAACGCATTGTCGCGGCTGCGCGAGGTGCACCTTGCGGCGCATCTGGCGGTGACGCCGCTGCTGAGCGACGACCAGAAAGAGACTTACGCGCGTCTGCGCGGATATGGCGGCGGGACCGGGGGGCACGAAGGTGCCGGCCACGACCACCCGCAGCATTGATCAAGGAGGCTTGACCATGACCACTTACGACCAGAACTGGGCCGCCGCCGAGGAAGCCAAGCGCAAATGGATGGAAGAGAACGCCCTGTTCCGCGAGGAGCATGAGCATTCGTCCTGCGGCGTGGGCCTCGTGGTGTCCATCGACGGCAAGCCGTCGCGCAAGGTTGTCGAGGCAGGCATCACCGCGCTGAAGGCCATCTGGCACCGCGGCGCCGTCGACGCCGATGGCAAGACCGGCGACGGCGCCGGCATCCATGTACAGATCCCTGTCGCGTTCTTCTACGACCAGATCGACCGCACCGGCCACGCGCCGCGCAAGGGTGAGCTGATGGCCGTGGGCCAGGTCTTCCTGCCGCGCACCAACTTTGCCTCGCAGGAGACCTGCCGGACCATCGTCGAGACCGAGGTCCTGCGCATGGGCCACTACATCTACGGCTGGCGCCACGTGCCGGTGAACGTCGACTGCCTTGGCGAGAAGGCCAACGCGACGCGCCCGGAGATCGAGCAGATCCTGATCTCGAACGCCAAGGGCGTCGACGAGGAGACCTTCGAGCGCGAGCTCTACGTCATCCGTCGCCGCATCGAGAAGGCCGCCGCCGCGGCCGGCATCAACGAGCTCTACATCGCCTCGCTGTCCTGCCGCTCGATCATCTACAAGGGCATGATGCTGGCCGAGCAGGTGGCGGATTTCTATCCCGATCTGCAGGACGAGCGCTTCGAGTCCGCCTTCGCGATCTACCACCAGCGCTATTCCACCAACACCTTCCCGCAGTGGTGGCTGGCCCAGCCCTTCCGCATGCTCGCCCATAACGGCGAGATCAACACGCTGAAGGGCAACACCAACTGGATGAAGAGCCACGAGATCCGCATGGCCTCGTCGACCTTCGGAGAGATGGCCGAGGACATCAAGCCGATCATCGCCAGCGGTGCGTCGGACTCCGCCGCCCTCGACGCGGTGTTCGAAGTGCTGGTCCGCGCCGGGCGCAACGCGCCGATGGCCAAGACCATGCTGATCCCGGAATCGTGGTCCAAGCAGGCGGTGGAGCTGCCGCAGGCGTGGCGCGACATGTATTCCTACGTCAACTCGGTGATGGAGCCGTGGGACGGCCCCGCGGCGCTCGCCATGACCGACGGCCGCTGGGTCTGCGGCGGTCTCGACCGCAACGGCCTGCGTCCGATGCGCTATGTCGTGACCGGTGACGATCTGCTGATCGCCGGCTCCGAGGCGGGCATGGTTCCCGTCGACGAGGGCACCGTCCGCGAGAAGGGCGCGCTTGGCCCGGGCCAGCTCATCGCCGTCGACATGGAAGAGGGCAAGCTCTACCACGACACCCAGATCAAGGACCGCCTCGCGGCCTCGCAGCCCTTCGGCGAATGGGTCGGCAAGATCACCGATCTTGACGAGCCGCTGTCGAAGGTCACCGAGAAGCCGGTCTTCACCGGCGCCGAGCTGCGCAAGCGCCAGATCGCGGCGGGCTACTCGATCGAGGAGCTCGAGCAGATCCTGTCGCCGATGGCCGAGGACGGCAAGGAGGCGCTGGCCTCGATGGGCGACGACACGCCCTCTGCGGTGCTGTCCAAGAAGTACCGCCCGCTGAGCCACTTCTTCCGCCAGAACTTCAGCCAGGTCACCAACCCGCCGATCGACAGCTTGCGCGAATTCCGCGTCATGAGCCTCAAGACGCGGTTCGGCAACCTCAAGAACGTGCTCGATGAATCCTCGTCCCAGACCGAGATCCTCGTGCTCGAGAGCCCGTTCGTGGGCAACGCCCAGTTCGACGAGCTGAAAGAGCACTTCAATGCCGGGCTGGTCGAGATCGACTGTACCTTCCCCGCCGATGGCGGCGAGGGCGCGCTGCGCGAAGCACTGGCGCGCATCCGCAACGAGGCCGAGGACGCGGTGCGCTCGGGCGGCGGGCACCTCGTGCTCACCGACCAGCACCAGTCCGAGGACAAGGTCGCGATGCCGATGATCCTCGCCACCTCGGCGGTACATTCCTGGCTGACCAAGAAGGGCCTGCGCACCTTCTGCTCGCTGGGCGTCCGCTCGGCCGAGTGCATCGACCCGCATTACTTCGCCGTCCTCGTGGGCTGCGGTGCGACCATCGTGAACCCCTACCTCGCCGAGGACAGCCTGGCCGACCGCATCGACCGCGGCCTGCTCGACGGCAGCCTGACCGAGAACGTCGCCCGCTTCCGCGAGGCCATCGACCAGGGTCTGCTCAAGATCATGGCCAAGATGGGCATCTCGGTGATCTCGTCCTATCGCGGCGGTCTCAACTTCGAGGCCGTAGGCCTGTCGCGCGCCATGTGCGCCGAGTACTTCCCCGGCATGCTGAGCCGGATCTCGGGCATCGGTGTGCACGGCATCCAGAACAAGGCCGAGGAGATCCACGAGCTGGCCTTCCGCGGCGGCCGCGACGTGCTGCCGATCGGCGGCTTCTACAAGGCACGCAAGTCGGGCGAGACCCACGCCTGGGGGGCGCAGACCATGCACCTCATGCAGGCGGCCTGCAACAAGGCCTCCTACGAGCTGTGGAAGACCTATTCCAAGGCAATGCGGGCCAACCCGCCGATCCACCTGCGCGACCTGCTGGACGTGAAGCCGATCGGCAAGGCGATCCCGATCGAGGAGGTCGAGAGCATCACCTCGATCCGCAAGCGCTTTGTCACCCCGGGCATGTCGCTGGGTGCGCTGTCGCCCGAGGCGCACAAGACCCTCAACGTCGCGATGAACCGCATCGGCGCCAAGTCGGATTCCGGTGAAGGCGGCGAGGATCCGGCACATTTCGTGCCCGAGCCCAACGGCGACAACCCGTCGGCCAAGATCAAGCAGGTGGCATCGGGCCGCTTCGGCGTCACCGCCGAGTACCTGAACCACTGCGAGGAACTCGAGATCAAGGTCGCGCAGGGTGCCAAGCCCGGCGAGGGAGGCCAGCTTCCGGGCATGAAGGTCACCGACCTGATCGCCCGCCTGCGCCACTCGACCAAGGGCGTGACGCTGATCTCGCCGCCGCCGCACCACGACATCTACTCGATCGAAGACCTTGCGCAGCTGATCTACGACCTCAAGCAGATCAACCCGCGCTGCAAGGTGACGGTGAAGCTGGTGGCGTCTTCGGGCGTCGGCACGATTGCGGCCGGTGTTGCGAAGGCCAAGGCCGACGTGATCCTGATCTCGGGTCACAACGGCGGCACCGGCGCGTCGCCGGCGACCTCGATCAAGTATGCCGGTCTGCCGTGGGAGATGGGCCTCACCGAGGCGCACCAGGTTCTGGCGATGAACAAGCTGCGTGACCGTGTCACGCTGCGCACCGACGGCGGTCTGCGCACCGGCCGTGACATCGTCATGGCCGCCATGATGGGCGCCGAGGAATTCGGCATCGGCACCGCCGCGCTGATCGCCATGGGCTGCATCATGGTCCGCCAGTGCCAGTCGAACACCTGCCCGGTGGGCGTCTGCACCCAGGACGAGGAGCTGCGTGGCAAGTTCACCGGCAATGCCGACAAGGTGGTCAACCTGATCACCTTCTACGCCACCGAAGTGCGCGAGATCCTCGCCTCGATCGGTGCACGCAGCCTGAACGACGTGATCGGCCGCGCCGATCTGCTGCGTCAGGTGTCGCGCGGGGCCGAGCATCTCGACGACCTCGACCTCAACCCGCTGCTGATCCGCGTCGATGGCGCAGACGACATCGTCTACGACCGCTACAAGGACCGCAACGCGGTGCCCGACACGCTCGATGCCGAGATCGTCCGCGACGGTCACCGCTTCCTCGAGGACGGCGAGAAGATGCAGCTCTCCTACGCGGTGCAGAACACCCACCGCACCGTGGGCACGCGGACCTCGTCGCACATCGTGTCGAAGTTCGGCATGCGCAACGCGCTGCAGCCCGATCACCTGCACGTCAAGCTGACCGGCTCCGCCGGCCAGTCGCTGGGCGCCTTCGCGGCTCCGGGCCTCAAGATCGAGGTCTCGGGCGATGCCAACGACTATGTCGGCAAGGGCCTGTCGGGCGGTCTGATCGTGGTGCGTCCGCCGATGATGTCGCCGCTCAAGGCGGAAGAGAACACCATCATCGGCAACACCGTGCTCTACGGTGCCACCGACGGCCACCTCTTTGCTGCCGGCCGCGCCGGCGAGCGCTTCGCGGTGCGCAACTCGGGCGCCAAGGTGGTGGTCGAGGGCTGCGGCTCGAACGGCTGCGAGTACATGACCGGCGGTGTCGCGGTCATTCTCGGCCCGATCGGCGCCAACTTCGGTGCCGGCATGACCGGTGGCATGGCCTATCTCTATGACCCCGAGGGCATGGCGCAGGATATGCTGAACATGGAAAGCCTCGTCACCTGCACCGTCACGCAGGAGCACTGGGAAGCCGAGCTGAAGGACCTCATCGAGCGTCATGTCGCCGAGACCAAGAGTCGCAAGGCGCAGGACATCCTGCAGCACTGGGATCTCGAGAAGGGCAACTTCCTGCAGGTCTGCCCGAAGGAGATGCTCAACAAGATCGCCCACCCGCTGGGAATCGAGGACAGCGTCGCGGTTCCGGCCGAGTAAGCCGCTCCAAGAGGAAACAGCAAAAACGCCCGGGCACTCCCCGGGCGTTCTTGTTTTTCAAGACCTTGGCTCAGGGCTGCCTCACGAGGGCCGCATTCTCCCCCAAGTGGTGTCGCAATACCGTGAGATGATGAACCTTGTCCCGGCTCATCCCGGGACACAGCGTGGTGTACGGGTACGAGTGACAGGACCTTCTTTGCCGCACAGAGGCGGTCCGGGTCCGGTGCGTTCGGGCGTACCGGGCCCTTTTTGCGAACACTGCTTTCCCGAACGAGTCCGCCCGTGTAGACCATGATCCATGGCGCGAGCAGCAAAGAAAACCAAAGCGAAGCAGACCAGCGATTCCGCCCCGCGCAAATCCGCGTCGGGGACCAGACGGCCGTTCCGACCGTTGCGCTGGTTCATCCGGCTGGCCGTTCGCGGGGCCCTTGTTCTGCTGGCGCTGGTGCTGCTGCTCGTGGTCCTCTACCGCGTGGTCGACCCGCCCACCACCTACACCATGTGGTCCGAGGGCAAGCGGCTGGGCGCGCCCGTCGATCACGTCTGGGTCGATGCGGACGACATCGCGCCGGTGATGCTGCGCTCGGTCGTGGCAGCGGAGGACGCGAACTTCTGCACCCACTGGGGCTTCGACATGAAGGCGATCCGCAACGCCATCGAGGAAGGCGGAAACCGCGGTGCCTCGACGATCTCGCAGCAAACGGTGAAGAACGTCTATCTCTGGCAGGGCCGCAGCTGGCCGCGCAAGGCGCTCGAGGCGATGATCACGCCACTGGTCGAGGCGGTCTGGCCCAAGCGCCGGATCCTCGAGGTCTATCTCAACATCGCCGAGTTCGACGAGGGCGTGTTCGGCGTCGGTGCTGCGGCAGAGCATTATTTCGGGGTCACTCCGCAGGCGCTCAGCGCGACGCAGGCGGCCCGTCTGGCGGCGATCCTTCCCGATCCGAAGGATCGTTCCGCCTCGCGGCCCTCAAACTTCGTGCAACGCCGCTCGGCGCAGATCCGCGACGGTGCTGCCACGATCGAGCGCGATGGCCGTGACGACTGCTTCGAGTAAGCCCGCCGTCTCTACGCTGAAGGAATTGGTGCGCATTCTGGTTTCGAATTAAAGGTGCATATGAGATTCGCCTTATGGGCACACGCCTATTCGTCACGCCGGTGAAACCGCAATTTCCGCCCCCTCTGCGACGCCTCGAATACGCTCTCGAAGAGCGGAACCGCGGAAAAGAAAACCGGCGCCAGATGGGGATATCTGACGCCGGCTCTTGCTGAAACAGAATACTATAAGCGCCACTCACTAACGCCGTTAAACAACTTTAAACAATACTGCCGATCCGGGAACGCATGACGGGAACTCGATACTCCCCCGGTGCCGACGGACATAAACTTCTCATAACGGGGTCCAAAACGAAATTAGCGTGATTGCCTGCGTAGTTTTGCCTATGCGCAATCGCCGCCGTGGCAGTTGCCCGGAACGCCCCTTTGTGGAAGAACTTCGGGGCATGTAAGCCACCGGCCGGCCGGCGGACTCTGGCACGGGGGTGTGATGCGCGTTTCACTTGGAGCACTTCTGGCAGTCGGCCTTGCCGGGCTGCAGTTCATCGCGGTTCTCGCGGTGGTGTTTTCCTCCTACGTGACCTCGGAACGCGCGCTTCTCGATCACGCCCGCGACCTGCTCAGCGATGTCGGCACCAACACCATTGAGCATTCCCGCGGCTTCCTCAGCCCCGCACGCGGCGCCGCAGAGCTCTCGGCCCGGCTGGCTCAGGACCGGGTGATCGCCAGCGATGTGCCCGAGCTGCTCGAGCAGCTGCTGTTCCAGCAGCTTCAGCTCGCGCCGCAATTCGCCGGGGTCTATCACGGCAACGAGAACGGGGATTTCGTCTATGTCATGCGCGCCGACAATGCGCCCGGGCCGTTCCGGACCAAGATCATCCGCGTCAACGGCGACGAGCGCAGCACCGAACTGATCTGGCGCGACGACGAGTTCCGGGTGATCGAGCGCCGCCTCGACCCCGACGACACGTACGATCCGCGCACGCGCCCGTGGTACATCCGCGCTCGCCAGCAGCTGACCACGATCTGGACAGATCCCTACATCTTCTTCTCCTCCCAGCAGCCCGGCATCACGCTGGCCTCGCCGGTGATGGACGGCCCCGACAGCGTGCGCGGCATCGTCGGCGTCGATATCGAGATCAGCGACATCTCGGATTTCCTCGCTCGGCTGCGCATCGGCAGCACCGGGCGGGCGCTGATCATCCACCGCAATGG
Organism: Salipiger bermudensis; assembly: GCF_017309175.1. Taxonomy (NCBI): domain Bacteria; kingdom Pseudomonadati; phylum Pseudomonadota; class Alphaproteobacteria; order Rhodobacterales; family Roseobacteraceae; genus Salipiger; species Salipiger bermudensis. The sequence goes on from NZ_JAEKJV010000017.1 coordinate 55,472, forward strand.
CGACGTGCTGGCGCATCCGAACCAATCCCTGCTCAAGACCAAGGACGCCGACGGCACGCTGCGCTTCGTCGACATCCGGCAGTTCGAGGACCCCATCGCCCGTGCCGCCTTTGCGCAGGTCATGGAGAACGGGGTCGCTGCCGTGGAAGAGGAGACGCTGTCGCAGTTCCGCTACAACGGCGGGACCTATGTGGCCGTCGTGATGCCACCGATCAGCGAGCACCTGCCCTGGACCATCGCGGCCTACGCGCTGGAAAGCGACTTCACCGAGGTGATCAAGGAGAACCGCCTGACCAACATCTGGATCGCGGCGGTGGTGGCGGCAATCACCGGGATCTGCGGGCTGGCGCTGGCGAATTTCATCTACAAGCCGGTGCGCGCCTTCGCGGTGCGCTCGGCGCTGATCTCGCAGGGGGAACTCGATCCTTCCGAACCGCTGCCCAAGACCTACCAGGAGCTCGAGAACGCCAACGAGACGCTGATGCAGCAGATCGCCGCCCGGCGCGAGACCGAGATGGAATACGGCAGCACATTCGCGCTGTCCTCGCGCGGCATGGCCCAGATCGACGCCCGGACGGGGCGCTTCCTGCGCGTCAACGAGCGATTCTGCGAAATCACCGGCTACAGCGCCGAGGCGCTTCAGGTCATGGCGATCTCGGACCTGATCCACCCGGACGACCCGCCCTTCCGCCTGTTCACCGGAGACGACGGCGATCCGGTCCGCGAGATCAACCAGGAACTGCGCTGCGTGCGGCGCGGCGGCGCGGCGATCTGGACGGCGCTCAACTCCATCCTGATCTTCAACCAGCAGGGCCGGCCGCTGCATTTCGTGCTCACCATGGACGACATCACCCAGGCCAAGCACACCGAGGAACAGATCGCCGAGCTCAGCAAGGACCTGTCGAATCTGTCGCGCGACAACACGATGGGCCAGGTCGCCGCCGGGCTGGCGCACGAGCTCAACCAGCCACTGACCGCCATCGCGCAGAACGCTGACAGCGCGCTCTACGCGGTCGACCAGATGAGCGCCGCCAATCCCGAGCTGCACGCCACGCTCGAGGAGATCGCCGAGCAGTCGGTGCGCGCCGGCGAGATCATCCGCGCCCTGCGCGCCTTCATCCGCCGCGACGAAGGCATCCGCACCGATTTCGATCTTTCCGAACTGGTGGCGCAGACCCAGCGCCTGGTCATCGCCGAAGCCCGCGCCGCCAACGCGACGATCACCACCGAGCTCGAAGACCTGCCGCCGGTCAACGCCAACCGCCTGCAGATCGCGCAGGTTCTGGTGAACCTGCTGCGCAATGCCATCGAGGCCGTGGCCGAGAATACCGAAGGCGAGCGCCGCGTCACCGTGCGGGCGCACAGGCTCGGCAAGCAGGTTCTCGTGACCGTGGCCGATACCGGCCCGGGCGTGTCGCCCGATATCAGTCTCTTCACCGATTTCGAGACCACCAAGCCCAGCGGCATGGGCCTTGGCCTGTCGATCTGCCAATCCATCGTGCAGGCCAATGACGGTCGCCTCTGGCACGAGCGCACGGACCCGCGCGGCGCAAGTTTCCGCTTTACGGTGAATGCCGCGGAAATGCCGTCCTGACCGGATCCCGGTAAACCGAAAAACTGGCGTGTCCGCATGGATGCAAAGAGACCAAATTGGTCTACCAACAGTTGCTTATCCTTGAAAAAGCTGACATTCCGCGCTGAACTCTTTTCGAGAAACAGAATTTCCCTGCGCTGTTTCGCAATTCAGGTTTCGGTTTTCCATGGGTGACAGCAATCAGATGATCTTCATCGTCGATGATGATCAGGACATCCGGACCTCACTGACCCGCGCGCTGACGCAGCGCGGCTTCGAGGTCGAGGCCTTCGCCTCCGGGCGCGAGTTTCTCGCCGCCTATGATGGTGAGCAGGCCGCATGTCTGGTGCTGGATCACGGCATGCCGGGAATGAGCGGGCTCGAATTGCAGGCACTGCTGAACGGCCAGGGCAGCCCGCTGGCGGTGGTGTTCATCACCGGCCATGGCGGGGTGCCGGAATCGGTGCAGGCGATGAAGGCCGGCGCGGTCGATTTTCTCGAGAAACCGTTCCGCCAGTCGGTGCTGATCGAACGGATCGAGACCGCCCTCGAGATCGCATCGGCCAAACGTGACGCGCTCGAGACGCGGCGCGCGCTGCAGGCCCGCTTCAATCGGCTGACTGCGCGCGAGGAAGAGATCGTCAAGCGCATGCTCACCAACCCCGCCGAGGTATCGAGCAAGGAGATCGCCAACTCGCTCGGCATCAGCCCGCGCACCGTCGATCACCACCGCGCCCGCATCCTCGAGAAGCTCGAGATCCGATCGCTGGTCGAGCTGGTCGACCTTGTCAGCAAGCTGCGCGGCGAAAGCGCATCGGCACAGCTCTGACGCCGGCGCCCGGGCCACACGCTCGCGCAGCACCTGACGGCGACAGGCCGCCTCCGTTCTGGTACGCCTCGCTGAGATAGCTCTTGTTATTGACCGACTGGTCGAACGAGACACTGCCCACCGGCAGGTCGCGGTGTCACGTCAGCAGCTTGGCATGCTCGATGATCGGGCGGCACCTGTCCGTTCGAACCGCAACGCATCCATCATCGCCGCCCGGACGATCCGCGTAATCGGCCCCGTCCGGGCGCTCTGCGTCGATCCGGACCGCACCATAGACGCGGCGACCTATCGTCTCGACCCATCCCGCTACGGCGTAATCTCGCAGGACCTTCCAGCAGAGGAGGTCGCACACCCAACACACGCGGCCACGAGCGGCCGACATACGCGATCCCTTGCCGTTTCCGCCGAAGCAGAAAATTTATGCAAGACGTGACAGAGAAGATTGCCGCAAGCTACACTTATGCGCGAGTCCTTCGCGATACATGGAGAAGATTCGATGAGTAGATTTACAGCCTTGGCCACTGCCGCCCTATTTTCCGCTTCAATGGCCACGGCTCAGGACGCCGGGACCGACAAGCCCAACATTCTGGTGATCTTCGGAGACGATATCGGCCAGACCAACCTCTCGACCTACAGCTTCGGCCTCATGGGCTACGACACACCCAATATCGATCGGATCGCCTCCGAGGGTGCCAAGTTCACAGACTATTATGCCGAGCAGAGCTGCACTGCGGGGCGCTCTACCTTCATCACCGGCCAATCGACGCTCCGCACCGGCCTCTCCAAGGTCGGGCTGCCCGGGGCAAACGCCGGCATGCAGGACGTGGATGTGACGCTCGCCTCGGCGCTCAAGGATCACGGCTACGCCACCGGGCAGTTCGGCAAGAACCACCTCGGCGACCGCGACGAGCATCTCCCCACAGAGCACGGGTTCGACGAGTTCTTCGGCAACCTCTATCACCTCAATGCAGAGGAGGAGCCGGAGCAGTTCAACTATCCGCAGGACCCGGAATTCCGCGAGCGCTTCGGCCCGCGTGGCGTCCTGCACTCTTATGCGGATGGCGAGATCGAAGACACCGGCCCGCTCACCCGCAAGCGGATGGAGACCGTCGACGGGGAAACCGCCGCCGGCGCGATCGACTTCATGACCCGCGCCGTGGAGTCGGGCACGCCCTTCTTCACGTGGTACAACACCACCCGGATGCACTACAAAACCCACGTGCGGGACGAGAACCGCAGCGAGCCGGGCCTGACCGCGCCGACCGAATATGCCGATGGCATGGTCGAGAATGACGGGGTGATCGGCGAGGTTCTTGATGCTCTCGACGAACTGGGTGTCGCCGACAATACGCTGGTGATCTACACCACCGACAACGGTCCGCACCAGAATACCTGGCCGGACGCGGGCACCACGCCGTTCCGGTCCGAAAAGAACACCAACTGGGAAGGTGCATATCGCGTGCCGGCCCTGATCCGCTGGCCCGGCATGATCGAGCCCGGCACCGTCTACACGGAGATGTTCTCGGGGCTTGACTGGTTCCCGACGATCATGGCCGCCGTCGGAGACACCGACATCAAGGAGCGTCTGATGGCGGGGACCACCATCGACGGCGAGGAGTACAAGAACCATCTCGATGGCTACAACCAGCTCGACTACCTCACCGGGGCCACCGATGAGGGCGCGCGCGACGAGTTCTTCTACATCAACGATGATGGCGAGATCGTCGGCCTGCGCTACGAGAACTGGAAGGTGGTCTTCAAGGAGCAGCGCAAGCAGGGCACCATGGGTGTGTGGGCCGAGCCCTTCACCGAGCTGCGTGTCCCCAAGCTGTTCGACCTGCGTGCCGATCCCTACGAGCGCGCCGACATCACCTCGAACACCTACTGGGACTGGGTGAGCGATCACGCCTACCTCGTGGCACCGGCCTCGCAGGAAGTCGCGAAGTTCTTCGCCACGTTCGAGGAATATCCGCCGTCGCAGCGTCCGGACAGCTTCTCGATCGACCAGATCCAGGAAGATCTGAACAACAGCCTCGCGAACATGGGTAGCAACTGATCTCACCGCATTGATCTCGGGCCGGCCTGCGCTGCCGGCCCGACTTGCTCCAATGCCCGAGCCATCAAGCTGATCGCCGGGTCTTGAACGCCCAGGGACGCGACGAAGGGAGCGAGCACGCACAGTGTCGGAAAGCCCACAAGGACGTCCAGCGAGAACTTTCGGGCCCCTAGGACACCGAAGCGGACTTCCACACTTGAGATCCGCGGCAGGTCACTTGAGATGCTGATTTTTCCGGACAACAAAAAAGCCGCTGCCCTTTCGGGAGCGGCCTGTTCGTTAGAACTGGTTGCGGGAGGGCGCAGCAGACGATCCCGGCACGCGGGAGGCCCAAAAGCAAAAACCTCCGCGGCAGGACCGACAGAGGCATCGCAAGTATCGTTGGTTGCGGGGGCTCGCAAGTCACGATTTCTGCGGTTGGTCGAGCGCGTGGTGCCGCGGATTGCGGCGTAGAACCGGCCGGCGCGGCGTGCAAAAGTGCGGGTTTCGCGATCTCAGCTTTCTCGCTTGGAGAGCAATCCGACTATGCGCCCTTTGCATATGATCCGCACACGCAATCGGCCCAAACGTCTCTAAGGCCTCGGGTTTCGGTCCGACCCTCCATGATCCCGGTCCTGGGATCAAGCCTGACGCCCGCGTGGACCTGGTGGCATTTTTTCGTGCCAACTGGCATGGCATGCGTTCGGCCCAGTTCCGAAACCAGGCAGAACATGCTCTTTTGCAGTGACCGGCCGACCTTCAACTCCGAAAGACAAAAAGCAGATCCCGACGATCGACCGAAATCAGACCAGTTCGTCCTCCGACGCTGTCACCTCGTTGACCCACGCCATCAGCGCTCCGGGTTCGGGCGGCAGCTGGATTGCCAGACCTTCCGCGAAACTCTTGAAGGCCGGTCGGTTGAGCGCGTTGAGGCCGACCAGAACGGGTATATCCATCGCGACCGCCTCGGCGATCACGTCGCGGAACCCCCGCCCCTCCGCCTCGTGCTTTCCGAACTTGTTGACGATCAGCAGGTCCGCGCCCGAGGACAAGCTGGCCGCAACCATTGCGACCGCCGTTTCCAGCGCGTCCGGGTCGAGGCGGCACCCCCGCGCCTGCGGGCCACGGTCCTGGCTGATACGCAGAACGGCACCATCAGGCAAGACGCGCACATCCATGTCGCAGGGGCCGGCATCGGCGCGCTCGCTGTTGATCTGGACGGTTCCGCAGCATCTGAGGCCTCGGGCTGCGAGGTCCGCTGCCAGCCGTTCCAGAACCAGATCCGTATCGCCGCGTCCTGGCGCCATCGTGTAGGCAAGTTTCATGTCCGGGCTCCTTCAGGATTGGCAGAATGGTTGGAATTCGACCAGCGCACCGGCTGGCAGACATTCGGCATCGGCAGGCAGAAACATCAGCCCGTCTGCTCGTGAGAGCAGCCCGACACGGGCCGAATGTGTGGCATCCTCGAAACAGACGATCTCGCGACCATGGGCATCGAAACCGGCCAGCGTGGCAGGTCGGAGTTCGCAGCGCCCGGGCTTGCGGCGGATCAGGCCTGCGGTCACGACATGCCGCCGGGTCGGGGTGGGTCCCTCGCCGCTCAGGGCACGGATCAGCGCCAGTCCGAAGACTTGCCATGTGACGAAGGCCGATACTGGGTTGCCGGGCAATCCAAGCCAGTGCGCCTTGCCGATGCGCCCGACCGACACCGGCTTTCCAGGTTTGATCGCGACGCCGCTGAACAGGATTTCGCCGCCAAGTGCCGTGACGGCCGGCTTCACATGGTCTTCTTCGCCCACCGAGATACCGCCTGTGGTGATGACCAGATCGGCCCGTGCCGCCATGTCGCCCAATTGACGGACAAGGCCGGCAAGGTTGTCGGCACCATGATCCGAGGCAACGACGTCAACATCTGCAGCTGAAAGGCTTGCCGTCAGCATCGGCGTGTTGACGTCCCAGATCTGGGCGGCTTCCCGCGCGCCACCAGCGCGGCGCACCTCGTCGCCGGTGACCAGAAGTGCCACGCGCAGCCTGCGCCGAACGCGCAGGATGCCTGCACCGGCGGCGGCACAGGCGGCGATCTCCCTCGGGCCAAGCCTTCGTCCCTTGTCGAAGACGGTCGCGCCGCTGGCCATGTCACTGCCCGTACGGCGGATATTCAATCCCGATTCAGGCCGGCGCGATAGATGAATGACGTCCCTGTCACGCTGAACTTCCTCCTGCATCACGACTGCGTCCGCGCCACTCGGAATTGGTGCGCCCGTGAAGATCCGAGCCGCCACGGCTCCTGCTACCGGTGTCGTCACCGCCTGCCCTGCAGGCACGCGCGCAACGACCGGCAGCACCCAGGGTCCGGCGCCAGTCAGGGCCGATGTGGCGATCGCATAGCCATCCATCGCCGCATTGTCGAAAGCCGGTGCCATGGACCGAGACCGGACCGGCTTGGCGAGAACGCGGCCAAAAGCGTGGTCGAGCGAAAGGGCCTCGGTCCGGCCGATCGGTGCTACATGCCCTGCAATCCGGGTCAGTGCCTCGTCGATGCTGATCAGCGCGTGAAGCATGTCCTGACTGTCACAGCCGCAGCCCGGTGACGTGATGGCTTGATGGATGGTCATTGTGCTGCCTCCTCGGCGGAATGGGTAGGCTGGAAATGCCCGGGCCCGATGCTGCAATCGAGATCTCTCAGGCGCCCGTCCTTGAGCCCGTAAATCAGGCCGTGCACGCGGACATCGGCTCCGCGGCGCCATGCCCTCTGCAGGATCGGCGTTTCGCAGACGCGCCGCACGCCCTCGACCACATTGAGTTCCGCCAGCCGGTCGCGTTGTCCTTCGAGGTCGGCTTCGCGCCCCAGATCGACCGCGTAAGCGCGGGCCAGGCGCCGGATCGGCTCGAGCCAGTGATCGGCCAGACCGTGTGGCAGATCCTCGGTCGCGGCCTTGACCCCGCCGCAGCCATAGTGGCCGCAAACGATAATCTCGCGCACATGCAACGCATCGACCGCGAACTCCAGCGCCGAGAGCAGGTTCATGTCCGAGGAATGAACGATGTTGGCAACGTTGCGATGGACGAACACTTCGCCCGGATCGAGTCCCGCGACCACGTTGGCCGGAACCCGGCTGTCCGAACAACCGATCCAGAAGAACTCGGGCGCCTGAAGGGCGGCAAGGCGGGTGAAATAGTCAGGCTCCTCGTCGTGACGTTGTTTCGACCACGCAACGTTGCGCGCCAGGAGGTCATTCAGCATCGGTCGTCTCCGGAAAATCTGGCAGCCCGCGTCTTGACCGCATGTGTTTCGTCAGAAGCCGCAGATCGGCCCGGGTCAGCCGGGCGCGGGCAATCGGCAAGAGGATCGCGTTTTCGGCAACGAGGTGGCGGCGCACGTGCGCCGCGAACTCGGACAACAGTGCGCGCTGCTTGGCGGTCAGGTCTGCCCCACTGTCCAGACAGGCGGCCAGCATCGCACGCACCTGCGGCATCAGACGCATCGCCTCATCTTGATCGGCCTTGATCCGGTCGATCACACCTTCGATCGCATCCTCAACTGTGCAACGTCGGGCAAGAAGCGGGAACAGGTCGTCCATCTCGTCACGTAGGTGGACGTTCAATTCCTCGTTCAGAAAACGCAGCACGGTCGTTGCTGCTTGGCGACTGAGAACATCCGTCATTGCCAGCCCGTCTATCACGGCGCACACCTGACGCTCGCGCAGGTGGTCTTCGCTGATGAAATCCAGAGGGCTTGCAAGCAGACGCGTGCTTGTCGGTTTGTCACCGCTGCCACGTTGCACACACTCTGACGCTTCCATGACACGTCCTTTCGCGTGGTTCAGATCGGCGCAAGACTTGCGCCGGTGATGCTCGACCGGTCGGCGAGGCTTTCCACGAACGCCCTCGACGCATCGGCCCAGGCGGCTTTTTCCAGCGCCTGCGCGATCTTGGGGCGAACGGTTTCATAGGGCAGAACCTGCCCAGGCGCCGTCGCGTTCAGGCGAATGATGTGCCAGCCATGCCGCGACAGAACGGGTGCGGGCGTGATCCCCTCATCGGTCAGGGTTCGCAGCGCCGCCTCGAACTCGGGCACGGTGTCGCCCGGACCAAGCTGACCCAGATGACCGCCGGAGGCCTTTGAACCGCAATCGCTGTCGCGAGCTGCAGCGGCGAACCCCTTGGCGTCGCCATCAAGACGCGCCAGCAGGGCAACGGCCCTTGCCTCTGCCCGCCCACGCTCAGCTTCGTCGCGCGGATCGCAGGCACATAGGATGTGCGAGACATCCCAGAGCGGTGCCGAACGATATCGGGCAGGGTCCTTCTCCCATTCCGCATGCACGGCCTCTTCGCCGACGGGCGCGATCACAAGCGCCTCGTCCAGCAGGGCGCGGATCAGGGCTTCGTCCTCGGTCTCGAACCGCCCGGGTGCCAGCTCGAGCGGGTCGGCCGTCAACCCCCGTCGCTTCGCCTCTTGCAACAGCAGTGCGCGGATGGCCAATGCTTGCGCAGCCTTGCGCCAGGCGATGCCCGGCTTTTCCTTGGGGGCTTCGTGGTTCTGGGCCTCGGCGGCGATTGCCGCCGAGGGGATGGTTTCGCCGTTCACGACGACATCGGGAAAGAGGGCCACATTCATCTGACTCACTCCGCTGGCGTCGTGGCGGTGGGACCGCGCTTGGCTTGCACCTTGTCATAGGCGCGGCGGCGCTCCTCGAGCGGGCGATGCCGCCGCGAGCGTACGATCTGGTAACCCGGCCGCGTCAGCAGGTAGCGGAAGGGGGCCGCGAACCCGGACCAGATGTGGACGAGCCGCGTGAACGGAAACAGCGCCGTGATGATGAGACCGAGGAAGATGTGCAGCTTGTAGAGCCAGTGCACGTCGACCACGGTAACCCAGGCGTTGATGTTCCAGCTGACCACGCTCTGCGACCAAGTCATGAAGCGGACCATTTCCGAACCGTCCATGTGCTGCAGCGTCTGGGTGATCGTCAGGAGGCCGATGGCCAGCTGCAGCCAGATCAGGACCATGATCAGGATGTCTGGGACGGTCGATGTCACCCGGATGCGCGGATCGACGAGGCGGCGGTGAAGCAGCATGGTCGATCCGATCAGGGCCGCGATGCCCGCCGGGCCGCCGATCAGGACCGCCATCCATTGCTTCAACGCATAGGGAATACCGATGGCATCCAGGACCCAGATCGGCGTGAAGAGGCCGATAAGGTGCCCGAAGAACACGGTCAGGATGCCGACATGGAAAAGGATCGAGCCCCAGATCAGCTGCTTGCGACGCAGGAGCTGGCTCGAGGAACTCTTCCAGGTAAAGGGGTCCCGCTCGTAGCGCACGATCGACCCCACGAGGAAGATCGTCAGCGCGACATAGGGCATGACCCCGAAGATGACGAAGTTGATGTCGAAGTCGCCGAACATGTCATGCACTCCTGTTCAATTGTTGCGGGGCGGGGGTCGGATTGAACCCAGGTCTGTCCATCGCCGCGAGCATGTCGCGGACCTGCGGACAACCGGCGTTCGGATCGGGGCCGAAAGTGACTTCCGTTTCCTCCCAGACAGCGTCGAGCGCCGCGAGGTCGGTCGGATCATCATCGGGTAGGGCCAGCATGTCGGCCACCGCTTCGGCGTCGGCCTGTGTGTCGGCGAGCTGGGAAAGAGCGGCGAACGCGGCAGCATACCCGCTGTCGCGCCGGACAAGCCGGGCCGCGAGAGCGTCAAGGATATGCGCCGCGTCCGCCAAGGTTTCCTGCACTTCTGCGAAGGGACGCGTCGACAGGAATTCCAGCAGCACCGGCAAGTGATCCGGCAGTTCCGTTGTGGCGGGCTCGAACCCGCCCGCCCGGTAGGTCTCGATCAGGCTGACCATTGCGCCGCCGCGGTCCCGGCTTTCGCCATGAACGTGCTCGAAGAGATTGAGCGACAGCGTCCGCGAGCGGTCGAAGAGCATCACATAACTCTCCTGCAGATCGTAGAGATCGGCGTCTGTGAAGCCATCGGTCAACGAGCGCAGCGCGGCGCGTGTATCGGTGGCGATGCGGGGATCGGAACCAAGAATGGCCCCGATCTCGGACATCGCCTCCTGAAGGTCCCGCGAGGGATAGCTCAGGATCAGCGACAGGGCTTTCAGGGAACGGTCCAGCATCAGAAGGTCTCCTGCGGAAGGGCGAACTTTTTCTTCTTGCCGCCGAAGAGCGTCGTCTTGCCCGCCTCGCCGGTGGAACAGCCGTTGCCGTCGGTGAAGCCGCAGCCGCCGCGGATGTCGGCGCCATGCTCGTTCTGTTCGCGGTGCGCCGTGGGGATCGCGAAACGGTCCTCGTAGTCGGCGATGGCCATGATCTTGTACATGTCCTCGATCACCCGGCCGGACATGCCGACACGAGCGGCGATCGCCTCGTCCCGCACGCCCTCCACGCTGAGCGCCCGCATGTAGAGCCGCATCGCGGACATGCGTTCGAGGGCGTGAACGATGGGTTCCTCGTCCCCCGCCGTCAGCATGTTGGCGAGGTATTTGACGGGGATGCGCAGGGACCGCACGTCGGGCATCTGGTCGCTCATCGCGATCTGTCCGGCCTGGGCCGCGTTCTGGATCGGGCTGAGCGGCGGGATGTACCAGACCATCGGCAGCGTCCGGTATTCGGGATGCAGCGGGAAGGCGACCTTCCAGTCCATCGCCATCTTCCAGACCGGGCTGACCTTGGCCGCCTCGATCCAGTCCTCCGGCACGCCGTCGCGGCGCGCGGCGGCAATCACCTCGGGGTCGTTCGGATCGAGGAACACATCCAGTTGCGCGCCGTAGAGATCGGTCTCGCGCTCGGCGCTTGCCGCAGCTTCGATCTTGTCTGCATCATAAAGGATCACACCCAGGTAGCGAATGCGCCCGACGCAGGTTTCCGAGCAGACCGTCGGCTGGCCAGATTCAATGCGCGGATAGCAGAAGGTGCATTTCTCGGATTTGCCGGTGTCCCAGTTGTAATAGACCTTCTTGTAGGGGCAGCCCGAGATGCACATCCGCCAGCCGCGACACTTCTCCTGGTCGATCAGGACGATGCCGTCCTCCTCCCGCTTGTAGATGGCACTCGAGGGACAGGACGCCGAGCAGGTCGGGTTGAGGCAGTGCTCGCAGAGCCGAGGCAGATACATCATGAAGGTATTTTCATACTCTCCATAGATGTCCTTCTGGACCTGGTCGAAGTTGTAGTCCTGCGACCGCTTCGAGAATTCGCCACCGAGGATTTCCTCCCAGTTCGGACCCTTCTCGATCTTCTCCATCCGCTCGCCGGTGATCTTGGACCGGGGCCGCGCGGTGGGGAACGCGGTCATGTTGGGCGCGGATTTCAGGTGGTCATAGTCGAAATCGAACGGCTCGTAGTAGTCGTCGATCTCGGGCATGGCCGGGTTGGCGAAGATGTTCGCCAGGATCCGCCATTTCGACCCCTGCTTGGGGTGCAGCTTGCCCGAGGCCGAGCGCACCCAGCCGCCGTTCCAGCGTTTCTGGTTCTCCCAGTCCGTCGGATAGCCGGTGCCGGGCTTGGTCTCGACGTTGTTGAACCACGCGTATTCGACACCTTCGCGCGTCGTCCACACGTTCTTGCAGGTGACCGAGCAGGTGTGACACCCGATGCATTTGTCGAGGTTCAGGACCTTGCCGATTTGCGCACGAACTCTCATTCCGCTGCCTCCACGTTCTGGGTTGCGGACCGGCTTGCGGGTTTGTCGAGCCAGTCGATCTTCTTCATTTTCCGCACGATCACGAACTCGTCGCGGTTGCTGCCCACGGTGCCGTAGTAGTTGAAGCCGTAGGACAGCTGCGCATAGCCGCCGATCATGTGCGTGGGTTTCAGTGTGGCGCGGGTCACCGAGTTGTGGATGCCGCCGCGGTTGCCGGTCTTTTCCGAACCGGGCGTGTTAACGATCTTTTCCTGAGCGTGATACATGAACAGCGTGCCCTGCTTGATCCGCTGGGACACCACCACCCGCGCAGTCAGCGCGCCGTTGGTGTTGTAGGCTTCGACCCAATCGTTATCGACAAGGCCCGCCTTTGCCGCGTCGACCTCGGACATCCAGACCACCGGTCCGCCCCTGTTCAGCGTCAGCATCAAGAGGTTATCGGTATAGGTGCTGTGGATGCCCCATTTCTGGTGAGGCGTGATGAAGTTCAGCACAACGTGCGGGGACCCCTCGGCCGCGTCGTTGTTGACGGCCGCCGTGATGGTCTTGAGGTCCACCGGCGGGCGGTAGCTGACGAACCCTTCGCCGAAGGCCCGCATCCATTCATGATCCTGGTAAAGCTGTTGGCGCCCCGTGAGGGTCCGCCACGGGATGAGTTCGTGGACGTTGGTGTAGCCGGCGTTGTAGCAGACCTCCTCGCTCTCGATGCCCGACCAGGTGGGGCTGGAGATGATCTTGCGCGGCTGGGCGGCGATATCACGGAAGCGGATCTTGGTGTGGTGCGCGCCCTCCGCGAGGTGGGCATGGTGCTGCCCCGTAGGCTTCTCCAGTTCTTCCCAGGCCTTCACGGCCACCTCGCCGTTGGTTTCGGGCGCAAGCATCAAGATCATCTCGGCCGCGTCGATGGCGGTTTCGAGTTTCGGCTGGCCCTTGGACACGCCATCGTCCAGCACGACACCATTCAGGTCGCGCAGGTGCTTGACCTCGGTCTTGGTGTCCCAGTTGATCCCCTTGCCACCGTTGCCGAGCTTCTCCAGCAGCGGCCCGACCGAGGTGAACTTTTTGTAGAGGTTCGGATAATCCCGCTCGACCGCGATGTAGTTGGGCGCGGTCTTGCCGGGGATCAGGTCGCATTCGCCCTTCTTCCAGTCCTTCACATGGGCCTGGGCCAGTTCGGCGGCGGTGTCGTGCAGCAGCGGCAGCTGGACGATGTCGGTCTCGACCCCCAGCACCTCGGGCGCGACTTCGGAGAATTTCCGGGCGATCGCCTTGAAGATCTCCCAGTCCGATTTGCTCTCGTAGGCCGGGTCCACCGCCGCCTGCAGCGGGTGGATGAACGGATGCATGTCCGAGGTGTTCAGGTCGTCCTTTTCGTACCAGGACGCCGTGGGCAGGACGATGTCGGAATAGACCGCCGTCGTGGACATGCGGAAGTCGATGCACACGAGCAGGTCGAGCTTGCCCTTCGGCGCCTCGTCATGCCAGACGGCCTCCTTCGGCATCACACCGCCCTCTTCGCCCAGATCCTTGCCCATCACGCCGTGATCGGTGCCCAGCAGGTGCTTGAGGAAGTATTCGTGCCCCTTGCCGGACGACCCCAGAAGGTTCGAGCGCCAGACGAACAGGTTGCGCGGCCAGTTTTCCGGGGCGTCCGGATCCTGGCAGGACATTTCCAGATCGCCGGATTTCAGCTGCTCAGCGACGTAGTCCTTGATCTCCTTTCCGGCCTTCTTCGCCGCCTTCGAGACTTCCAGCGGGTTGGTTTTCAACTGCGGTGCCGAGGGCAGCCAGCCCATCCGTTCCGCGCGAATGTTGTAGTCGATCAGGGAGATGTCCCAGTCGCCTTCGGGTGCGGTCGGCGACAGGATTTCACCAGCGCGCAGCGTCTCATAGCGCCACTGGTCGGTGTGCGCGTACCAGCACGAGGTCGAGTTCATGTGCCGCGGCGGTCGGTTCCAGTCGAGCGCGAAGGCCAGCGGCTGCCAGCCGGTCTGCGGGCGCAGCTTTTCCTGACCCACGTAATGCGACCAGCCGCCGCCTTCCTGCCCGATGCAGCCGCACATCACCAGCATGTTGATGATGCCGCGATAGTTCATGTCCATGTGGTACCAGTGGTTCAGACCGGCCCCGAGGATGACCATGCTCTTGCCATGGGTCTTTTCGGCGTTGCCCGCGAATTCCCGCGCAACCGCGATGATCTTTTCGCGCTCCACGCCGGTGATCTTTTCGGCCCAGGCCGGGGTGTAGGGGCTGTCGTCATTGAAATCCTTGGACACCCAGTCACCGCCAAGACCCCGATCCAGCCCGTAGTTGGCGCAGAACAGGTCGAACACGGTGGCAACCAGCGCTTCGGATCCGTCTGCCAGTTTCACGCGCCGAGCCGGAATGTTCCGGGTCAACACCTCGGGGTGGTCGCACTTGACGAAATCGCCCGTGGCCGCGCCGCCGAAATAGGGGAAGTCGACACCCACGACCTCGTCGTGGTCGCCATCCATGATCTGGCTCAGGCGCAGCTTGGCCTCTGCCCCTTTTGCCCGCTCTTCGAGGTTCCACTTGCCTTCTTCACCCCAACGGAAGCCGATGGACCCATTGGGTGCCACGATCTGGCCAGACGTCTCGTCATAGGCGACGGTCTTCCAGTCGGGGTTGTTGGTCTCGCCCAGCTTGCCGTCGAAATCATCGGCCCGCAGCATCCGGCCCGGCACGAGGTGCCCGTCCTTTTCGTCGAGCCGAACAAGCATCGGCATGTCTGTGTATTTGCGGGCGTAGTCCTCGAAATACTCGGCCTGCCGGTCGAGGTGGAATTCGCGCAGGATCACATGGCCCATGGCCATCGCCAGCGCCGCGTCGGTGCCCGCCTGCGGGTTCAGCCAGATGTCGCCAAACTTGGCGGCTTCCGAATAGTCGGGACTGACCACGGCCGACTTCGTGCCCCGATAGCGCACTTCGGTGTAGAAATGGGCGTCCGGTGTGCGCGTCTGCGGCACGTTCGAACCCCAGAGCATCAGGAAGCCCGCGTTGTACCAATCGGCCGATTCCGGCACGTCGGTCTGTTCGCCCCAGGTCTGGGGGGAAGCCGGCGGCAAGTCGCAGTACCAGTCGTAGAACGACATGCAGGTGCCGCCCAGAAGGGACAGATAGCGCGAGCCCGCAGCATAGCTGACCATCGACATGGCCGGGATCGGCGAGAAGCCGAAGACGCGGTCGGGCCCGTAGGTCTTGGCCGTGTAGGCGTTGGCAGCGGCGATGATCTCGGTCGCTTCGTCCCAGCTTGCCCGCACGAAGCCGCCCTTGCCGCGGGTCTTGTTGATCGCGTTGCGCAGGGCGGGATCGTTCTGGATCGCGGTCCAGGCGGCGACCGGCGTCATGGTCTCGCGCATCCTCCGCCACGCCCGCATCAGCGCGCCACGGATCAGCGGGTTCTTCACGCGGTTGGCGGAATAGAGATACCAGCTGTAGGACGCTCCCCGCGCGCAGCCGCGCGGTTCGTGGTTGGGCAGGCCAGCGCGCGTGCGCGGATAGTCGGTCTGCTGGGTTTCCCAGGTGACGATCCCAGACTTGACGTAGATCTTCCACGAACACGACCCGGTGCAGTTCACCCCGTGCGTCGAGCGGACGATCTTGTCGTGCCGCCAGCGGTTCCGGTAGGTGTCCTCCCAGTCTCGGTTCTCCCGGGTCGTTTGACCCCAACCGTCGGAGAATTGCTCCAGTTCCTTGCTCTGGAAGAAGTTCAGTTTGTCGAGCAGATGGCTCATTGGGCTGTCCTTTCGGGTGTCTGGGTCCGGGCGGCGAGCGCCGCCGCCCGGGAAATCAACTGGATCATTCAGCGGGCTGGGCTGCGGTGCCCTGCGGCGTGCGGCCATGTTCGATGTCGTGGAGAAGGCCGCCGGGGCGCGTGTAGACCACCCAGGTGATGACGACGCAGATCACGTAGAAGATCAGGAAACCCCACAGCGCCCCAACGGCAGATCCGGTCATCGCGATTGACGTTCCGTAGGCCTTGGGGATGAAGAAGGCGCCGTAGGCCGCGATCGCCGAAGTGAAGGCCACGATCGCGCCGGACTCCATCGCGATCTGCCGCTTGCGCTCTTCAGTACCCAAGTGCGGCATCAGGCGCGGAATTTCGCGGCCCATGATGACCGGGATCATCTGGAAGGTGGAGGCATTGCCCACACCGGTCAGGAAGAACAGGGCCATGAAGCAGGCGAAGAAGCCGACGAAGGAGCCGAGTCCGAGGAAGGAGATCACGCCGAAGGTGGCCACGATCATCAGCGCGAAGGTCCAGAAGGTCACTCGCCCACCGCCGAACTTGTCCGAAATCCACCCGGTTCCGGCGCGGCTCAGCGCACCGACCAGCGGTCCAAGGAACACGTAGTTCAGAGCGTTCACATCCGGGAAGGCCAGCCGCGTCAGCAGCGGGAAACCGGCCGAATAACCGATGAAGCTGCCGAAGGTGCCAGTGTAGAGGATACACATCAACCAGTTCTGCTTGCGTCCGAAGATCACCGCCTGATCGGCAAAGCTGGCGCGTGCATCGGCGATGTCGTTCATGCCCAGCCAGGCAGCGATGGTCGCCGCGAGGATGAAGGGCACCCAGACGAAGCCAGCGTTCTGCATCCAGAGTTGACCGCCGTCGGACAGGGTCACGGGCTCACCGCCGATGGCGCCAAAAACGCCGGCCGTGATGACGATGGGCACGAGGAACTGCATGACCGACACGCCGAGGTTGCCGAGCCCAGCGTTCAGCGCCAGTGCGTTGCCCTTTTCGGCCTTCGGGAAGAAGTAGCCGATATTGGCCATCGACGAGGCGAAGTTGCCGCCGCCGAAGCCGCAGAGCAGCGCCAGCACGAGGAAGATCAGGTAAGGCGTCTCGGGGTTCTGCACTGCGTAGCCGATGCCCATGGCAGGCAGCAGAAGCGAGGCTGTCGACAGCGTCGTCCAGAGCCGCCCGCCGAAGATCGGCACCATGAAGCTGTAGAAGATCCGCAGCGTCGCGCCCGACAGGCCCGGCAAGGCCGCCAGCCAGAACAACTGGCCGGGGGTGAAGTCGAACCCGATGGCGGGCAAGCGAGCCACGACGACCGACCACACCATCCAGACCGAGAAGGCCAGGAGCAGCGCGGGGATCGAGATCCACAGGTTGCGGCGTGCGACGGCACGGCCCTTTTCTGCCCAGAATTGCGGGTCCTCCGGCCGCCAATCTTCCAGCACGCGCGGCATGGCGGTGCGTTCGGGGTGGTGAATGTCCTGCATCTCGGGCAGCTGCGGCAGCTGGTCGAGTACTTCACCATGAGCAGCGCGCTCCATCGCGCGGATCGACAGGTGCATCCAGGTCAGTGCGATGGCGACCAGCCCGAAGAGCAGCGCAAAGCATGACGTATAGATACCCGTGAGATCGAGGAGTGCGCCGAAGGCGATCGGCAGGACGAACCCGCCAAGGCCCCCGATCATGCCGACAAGCCCGCCGACAGCGCCCACATGTTTGGGGTAGTAGACAGGAATGTGCTTGAAGACGGCCGCCTTGCCGAGGCTCATGAAAAAGCCCAGGGCGAAGAGCGTCACGATGAAGGGCCACAGACCCATTTGTGTCGAGAACGCGATGGCGCCGTCCTTGCCCTGGATGACGTAATCCGTGGGCGGGTAGCTCAGCATGAACAGGAACAGCAGAGAAAAACCGAAGGTCCAGTACATGACCCGGCGCGCGCCGAACTTGTCCGACAGCACGCCGCCATAGGCGCGGAACAGCGAGGCCGAGAGGCTGAAGGACGCCGCCGCCATGCCCGCGAAGCGCACGTCGATGCCGTAGACGTCGATCAGGTAGTGCGGCATCCAGAGCGCAAGTGCCACGAAGGCACCGAAGACGAAGAAGTAGTAGAGGGAGAAGCGCCAGACCTGGAGGTTCTTCAGCGGCGCGAACTGCTGCGCCAGCGAGGGTGCCTTGGTGCCGGTCTTGCGGCGTTCGACCAGTTCGGGGTCGTCCTTGGCCAGAAGGAAGAACAAAACGCCGATGATGGCGAGCCCCGCCGCCCAGACATAGGCCACACCGTGCCAGCCGTAGGCGACCATGACGAAGGGAGCGACGAACTTGGTGACCGCCGCGCCAACGTTGCCCGCGCCGAAGATACCCAGCGCCGTGCCCTGGTGTCCCGCGTCATACCAGCGGCTGACATAGGCGACGCCGATGATGAACGACCCGCCCGCGAGGCCGATGCCGAGAGCCGCGATCAGGTACATGACGTAGCTATCGGCCAGCGTCAGCGCCCATGTGGCCAGCGCCGTCAGGATCATCTGGCTCGAAAACACCAGCCGCCCGCCGTATTTCTCGGTCCAGACACCGAGAAACAGGCGAGTGACCGATCCGGTCAGGATCGGGGTGGCGACCAGCAGGCCGAACTGGGTGTCGTTCAGGCCAAGCTCGGCCTTGATGGCGACACCGATGATGGAAAAGATCGTCCAGACCGCGAAACAGGCGGTAAAGGCGATCGTGCTCAGGCTCAGGGCGCGCGTTTGATCGGCGCGTGAGGCTGTTGCAACGGTCTGCATGGCGGGTCTCCGGCAAAATAAGTCATTCACCCCTGCGAGGGGATCAGTGCCAGACCTGACGCTGCAGCGACGCTCGTGACTTGATCTAGATCACAAAACCGGGAAAAGGATAACGAAATAAATGACTTACAGAAATATGTCATCCGGTGCGCGGGCGCATATCAAGGCTGCGGTCACGAAGGTCAACCGGCGGGTTGACATATATCAATCGATCTGGTGACATTTGTTAAGCGCGCAAAGTCGAAGGGGGACCGACATGCCCGATTCCGAATACCGGGATATTCGAAAGCTCGATCTCTTTGCGCAGATGGCGGATGATAATTTCACGTCACTGATGCGTGGCGCCTATGTGCAGAATTTCCCTGCGCAGATCGAACTGATCACTGAAGGAGAACCGAGCGATTTTCTTCATATCGTCATTTCGGGCTCGGTCGATCTGTTTTCGTCATGGAACGGTCGCGAGACCAGTATGGCGACTGTCCGCCCGATATCGACCTTCATTCTTGCCGCGACTATCAAGGATGCGCCCTACCTGATGTCGGCCCGCACGCTGGAGAAAAGCCGGATCGCGCTGATCCCCAGTCAGGACGTGCGAGCGATCTTCGACGCCGACAGCAACTTTGCTCGTGCGATCGTCACGGAACTGGCGCAGTGCTATCGCTCGGTCATCAAGGCGCAAAAGGATCTGAAACTCAGAACGTCGCTCGAGCGGCTCGCGAACTACCTACTCAGGCAGCAACGGCACGCCGGCGGCGGGGCCGCGTTCGAGTTGAATTTCGAAAAGCGGCGCCTGGCCTCCGTGCTGGGGATGACTCCTGAAAATCTCAGCCGCGCCTTCAAGGGCCTGCAGCCTTATGGCGTTACCGTGACCGGCATCCGCATCACCATCGAAAACCAGGCGGACCTTGAGCGCTTTGCGAAACCAAATCCACTGATTGATGACTTTTCAACCTGAGGGACTGACAGATGATCAAATCCATGCCCGGCGCCGCCGGAGATCTCGCCGAGGAACACCCCGATGTCTGGAAGGCCTATGCCGCCTTGGGCAAGGCAACGGCCGATTGCGGCCCCCTGACGGACCGCGAGAAGCGCCTCGTCAAGCTCGCCCTCGCGATTGGCGCGGGATCCGAAGGCGCGGTCCATTCCCACACTCGGCGCGCCAGATCGGAGGGGATTGAGGCTGAGGCGATCATGCAGGTTGCGATGCTGGCCATCGGCCCGCTTGGCCTGCCTCGTGCCGTCGCCGCGAAGACCTGGATCGAAGACATCAAGGATTGACGTTCAGGGAAGCGGGCTGACCCCAAAAAGAAATGGATGCGCCCAGAGCAGCGCCCCGTAAAGCGTAATGCCTTCCGCAAGCCTCAGGAGAGTGCCCACCGACGGGGACGCCGAGAGGAACGGTGCGTCCACCACGCGATCACGCATCCGTTGCCACTCTGGCCCCATTTCGCGACGTTTGCGCCGGTCGATCAGTCGGCCTCCCAGCAGCGCGAAGGCGGCGAAGGTGCCGAACAGGATCACATGGGCCAGATCTCCGTTGGGCACGACATGGGCCGCCGCCCAAAGCGCCAACGCCAACAGCAGCGGATGACGCGACAAGCGAACGATGCCGGGCTGTGCCGGGTCGAACTGGTCGTTGCGTGCACCCCCGAACGAGAAAGGGTTGGGTCGGCCGATGGAGAGCGCAAGGATCACGCAGACCGGCCCCATGACCGTCAGTGGGACATGGACCTGCCATGGAGCCCAGTCCCAAAGGGTAACATGCGGTGCGCGACCCGCCGCCCCGATCAACCAGGAAAGCACCGCCAGCGACAGGGCGGAATAGGCCAGTGTGAAGCCGGAAGCGCCTAGTCGGGCCTGAAGCCGAGGCCGCAACGGCGGGCGCACGGGCAGGGAATGCGACAGGAAGAACACGACATAGGCGAGGGCGAACTCGAACCATCCCATGGATGCGCGCCTCAGATCCGCTTGGCGGCAGGGAGACGTAGCAAAAGCACGCCGTAAATGACCGCAAAGCTGCCGAAGGCGACGATCCACGACAGCCCGGACACCGTGTGCAACGGGCTGGAAAATTCGGGCCATACGCCGCCCGCGACCCGCGCGAATACGGACAGGATCAGGGCCAGATAGATCACGACCGTCCCTGCTCCCGCCCGCAGGTCCTGCCCGGTATGACCAAGCGTGGCGCGTGTCATCACCGCCAGTGTCATCAGGCCGATTGCCCCGGCCATCCAGAAATGCTGCGCGCCCGCCATTCCGAAGGACCCGGGAGCCAAGATTTCTGCGGCCAATGCGAGCGCCCCCAACGGCACGAAGGCGTAGCCTACGTGCAACACAGTCACCAGCGGCTCGGCAAAGGTACGGTGCCCGGCCCAACGGGCCGATCGCAGGGCGTGCAACACGCCTGCCAGCGCAAGCGCGAACCCGGTCAGCGTCCCCAGAGGCAGCGCAACCCACAGCACAAGCGCCACCAGAAGAGCCAAGAGCGCCCCCTTGTCGAAGGACTGCATCGACGCCACGGGCAGGACGGCGCTGCGCCGTTTCACGAGCCAGTTGCGGGTGAAGGACGGCACTATGCGGCCGCCAATGACCGCGATCATCATGATGCCCGCGCCGAGGCCCAGCCGCAGGCCGTAACCTTGCGCAGCGTACTCGCCTCGCGCGGCCTCCCAATGGAACAGCGCGTTGCCAACGGCGAAGACGACCAGCATCCCCAGCACGATCAGATTGCGCCAGTTCCGACCCGCCACGATCTCGCGCCCGATGACTGTGGCCAGCATGACCGGGAAAGCCAAGTCGACCACCGCCACCAGCAGCGCCGGCAACTCTGCCGAAAAGATCACCGCCACGCGCCCCGCAAACCACAGCGCCGCCAGCCCGCCCAGCAGCCAGCCGACGATCGGCAGGCGCCCCGTCCAGTTCGGCACCGCAGTCAGAAGAAAGCCTGCGACGACGGCGCCGAGATAACCGTAGAGGAACTCGTGCGCATGCCATGACACGGGGTCGAAGGCTGTGGGCACCATCATGTGCCCTGACAGCATCGGCACCCAAAGCACCATCGCCAGCGCAGCCCAGACGGCCGCACCGAAGAAGAACGGGCGGAACCCGTAGGTCAGGATCGCGGGTCCGGTCCAGGCGCGCATCTGTTCGGCGGTCGAGGTCATTTGTGGCGTCCCTTGCGCGCTCAGGCCGGCGCGGCGGCGGCAATGCGGCGGTAGCCTGCCGTGCCATGATAGAAACCGTTGCTCAGGCCCGCATCCCCGCTCAACATCGCAAGGCGAGAATCGGCTTCGCCAATCGGCATGCGCCCATGGAGCACATCGCGGAACACCTGCGTCACCGCGACCATGTCCACCGCCTGTGGCATCAGCCGCAGGTGCGTCACGCCATCGGCAACCAGACAGGCAGCTTCGGGGAGCAGGTCGATATAGCTTTCCGACAGGGTCTGGATGCCGTTCACCCGCAGGATCGGTCGGTGGTCGCGGGTGCGCAGCGCCATGCCGTCGGGGTCTTCTTCACAGACGAACTGGCAGTTGTCCTTGGTGCGGCCGTGCGCGCGGGCGTGATAGCATCGCGCCGACACCGCCAGAGAGGCGCGGCCGTAGACCTGCACCTCGACGCCGAGCCCCAGCGCGCCCGCGTTCCGCGCCGCGGCGGCGATGGCCGGGGCCGGCATCTCGGCCGGTAGGCAGACATGGGTCGCGCCCTTCCCGGCCATCCAGGCGATGGTCGCCTCGTTATAGGCGTTCATGAAGGGGCCGATCCGGTGCGGGCGTTTGCCGCGCGCAAAGAGGCCAGCGGCATTGTTGATCTCGATCTCGGGCGCGTCCATCGCGGCCAGATCCTCGGTCACCTTGCGTTCGCGCTTCAGCATGACCTCGGCCAGCGTCGACAGGATCACGCGCTTGCCTGCGCGCTCCAGCCGCTCGATCGTGGCGGGCAGGTCTGCCTCGTGGAAGGGCGCGCGCTTGGAGCAAATCACCTCGCCCAGATAAACCTCATCCACGGGCGCCTCGTCGGCGATGCGCGCATAGAAGTCACGCCTGGCGTCTGCGGGCCAGTGATAGGCGATGGGGCCGAGCGTCAGTTTCGTCATGGTCTTCACCGCCATTTCTTTGTCTCGAAGGCGCCCTGGGTCTGTTTCTGCCCCTCGGTCAGGGCGATCAGATCGGCGATGTTTGCGTCGCGTCCGGCCTTGATGTCGTCCACTGCTGCGCGGAAAGCACGCACAACGCCGCGGACATAGCTCTTCGACCGCTGACGCCCTTCGATCTTGAAGGCATGTACGCCCGCCTCGATCAATTCAGGCAGGAGCCTCGACAGATTCAGGCTGACGGGTTCCTCGAAGGCGTAGTAGCCCTCGGGGCGATGGGGCGCGGTGTAGCGGCCCTTGCAGATCGTGGGATAGCCGGCCTTCTCTTCCGGTCCGAAACGGTCGATGGTGAAACCCGCCAGCTGCGAGGACATCGACCCGTCGGCGTCGCGCACATATTCCACATCTGAGGCAGGCGAGCACACGCCGTCCATGTTCGTGGATTGACCCGTCAAGTAGTTGGTCAGGCTGCAGCGCCCCTCGACCATCAGCCCGTGATTGCCGAAGATAAAGGTCTCGATCTCACAGGGAATTTCGCGGCGGATCTGGCGGATCTCGGGGATTGTCAGGATGCGCGGCAGGACCACGCGGTTTACGCCGAAATTCTCGCAATAGTAGCGGATCGCCTCGGGCGATGAGGCCGCGGCCTGCACCGACAGGTGCAGCCGAATGCCCGGATATGTCCGGGCGATGTAGTCGGCCACGCCCATATCGGCGACGATGAACGCATCCACGCCCAGCCGCGCGCCGGTGTCAGCCGCTTGCCGCCAGAGATCCACCTTGCCGGCGGGCGGATAGGTGTTCAGCGCCAGCAGCACCTTGGTGCCGCGCGCATGGGCATAGACAACCGCCTCGACCAATTCATCGGGTGTGAAGTTCAGCCCCGGAAAGTTCCGCGCATTGGTCGCATCCTGGAAGCCGCAGTAGACCGCATCGGCGCCGGCGTCGACGGCGGTGCGCAGTGCGGCGGGGGTGCCCGCGGGGCAGATCAGTTCGGCAAGGCTCATGCGTATTCCTGCGGTTTGGTGGCATCCGGATAGGCCCGCCGCAAACGTGCGAGAACCGCCTGTCCAGCTGGCCCGAACATCGCCGACGTCTCTTCGGCCAGCGAGCCGTCCATGTCGTCGAGCGCGTTCCGAAGACGCACGACGGCCTCGGTGTCCCCGCTCACCTCCAGATCGCGCGAGAAGAAGGCCGCGTCGCCGTCCTGCTCGGCGTCGATCAGTTCCAGAAGCAGCAGGAACCGTCCGCGGATCGTGGCACCGGCCTGTGGCGCCGCATCGCGCGGAACGGCGCGGAAGATCAGCGCCTGCGGGTCGGGACGCAGATGCAGCGCAAAGGGCAGTTCCACGGGGTCGACCAGGAAATCGGTCGCCTGGTGCGGACCGAGCCGCGCGAAGAGCGACGGGTGCCGCGCCGCGACCCGACGGACAACGCGCGTCAGGACCGGTTGCAGCACAAGGCAGGCAAGCCGCGCGATCGCGCCTTCGCCGGGCCGCAACCGGGCAGTTGGTTCGCTCGTCGGGGTCATGATGGGTCCTTTCGCTCCCCCGATACGCCCGTCTCGGTCACGATCCTGTCGAGGGGAATGTCATGGGGCTGCGGGTAGATTGTGGTCAGTCGGGCTGCCGCCAGTGCGATGCCGATGGTGACGGGCCGCGGCGAGAGCGCGGCCAGTGTCCGGTCGTAATAGCCGCCGCCCCAGCCAAGCCGGTAACCACCCTCGTCCCAGCCGAGGCAGGGCGCAAGCGCGATATCGGGCACCAGGACCTCCGCCTCGGGCGGCGGAACGGGGATGTTCCAATGGCCGCGCAGCATACGCATGCCCGGCGTCCATCGTCGAAACACGAGCGGCGCTGCGGGGGTCTCCACCACCGGCAGCGCGATACGGACCCCCGCCGCGTGAAGATCGGACAGGAACGGGCGCAGATCCGGTTCTCCTCGGATCGGCCAGTAGGCGGCAAGCACAGTCGCCCGGAGAGTCCCGCGCGCGGCAAGGACTGTTTCGAGATGACCGCAGATGGAGTTGCTCGCCTGCGCCCGTCCTGTCTGGCCCAACCCCTCCCTAAGGTCGGCCAGTCTTGTCCGCTCGGCCCGGCGCCAGCGCGCGACATCGCGCGCCTGCTGCGCATCCGTGCCAAGCGGATCGAAATAGGTCGGGTCCACCTCCGCCGCCATGCAGGGGGGCGAGGCGTAGGTCCCCTGTCCGCTCATGACGTCGCGCCCTCCTCGGCCACGGTTGCGACGGCGGCGTTGCACCAGTCCATGACGGCAGCCTCGGTCGGTGCGAGACTCGTCGCCATCCCATCGGCGTAGCGGTCGAACGCGGCCCTGTGGGTTTCGGAGAGGCCCGTCAGGACAGGAACACCGCGAGCCAGCGCCTCGGCGATCAGCGCGCGGAAGCCGCGCCCCTCCGCCTCGCTCAGGCCGAACTTGTTCAGGATCACAAGGTCCGCCCGGCCAGCCTGCAGCCGCGACATCGCCACCCCAACGGCCTGCTCGAAGGCGCCCGCGTCCATACGGCAGGCGGTGGCTCCTGGGCCAAGATCCTGCGTGATGCGCCAGCGAGGCCCGTTGGGCAGAAGCCAGAGATCGCAGTCGCACGACCCCGATCCGGCATCGGGCGAGGCCGAGCGCAACGCACCCACCAGCACGACGCCGTCCCGCGTCAGCCGGTCAGCCACCGCGTGCAGAAGACGATCCGTCGCGCCTCGTCCCTCGACTGTCACTCCCGCGAGCCGCATCTTCGTCTCAAGCGTGCTCGAAGCGCGGGAACAGCACGTCATTCTCCAGCGCGATATGGGCCGCGAGATCGTCGAACAGCGCCTTCAGGCCGCCATAGAGCGAGCGCCAGGAGCCGCAGGCGTGCTCGGGCGGCGTCAGATCGCAGGTGAGCCGCCGGATCAGCGCGATGTTTTCGGCGTGATCATCGTGGTCGGCGCGCATCACCGCGATGGGGTGTTCGATGCCCGGCCCACCGCCCGCGCGCATGGCCGGAAACAAAATCATCTCCTCCTTCATCATGTGATCCTCCATCTCGCCGGCGAGCGTCCGGATGGCGGCGGCGAGCCCCGTGGGCGCGTCGGGATCGTCCGCGTGCACCCGTTCGACTCGGTCGGCCAGCGGCATGAGCGAGGCGAGATCCTCCCGGTGCATCTCATGATAGCGTGTCAGGATATGATCGATCAGCGCGCCGGTGTCCTGCGGCACATCCGTTTCGTGGAGGTCTTTCATCGCGAGCCCTTTCACTGGCGCATCGCCGGGTCCTTGCGTGGGCCATAGCGAATTGGTATTTTCAATGCGCATACCATCTTGTGAATGCGCATTTCAACTACCAAATCAGGAGCGCGACCTTGCGCCTCACCTCCTTCACCGATTACGGCCTGCGCGTTCTCATGCGGATGGCGGGCGCACCCGACCGGGCCTTCACCACGTCGGAACTCGCCGATGAATTCCGTGTCTCCCGCAACCATCTGGCCAAGGTGATCTCGGCACTTGCCGCGGCAGGTCTTCTGGAGACCCGGCGCGGCGGCGGGGGCGGCGCAACGTTGGCCCGTAAACCCGAGGACGTCCGCCTGGGCGATGTGGTGGCGGTGCTCGAAGCCGATCAGGCGCTGGTGGAATGCTTTTCTGCCGGCAACAATGCCTGCACCCTGACCCCGCACTGCCGGTTGAAAGCGCGACTGGCCCATGCCGAGGCGGCGTTTGTCGCCGATCTCAACCGCAGCACTCTGGCCGATTGCGTCTACCGACCTGAAAATGCCTGACGCGCCGCCCACGCGATCCAGCCCCAGACCGCGCCGCGCAGGGCCATGGCGAAAACGGTACGCATCTCGAAGGCTCCGCCCCAGGCGACGTGCAGACCGAAGGCAGCAAAGACCAAGAGCGTTGCGGCGAAGATTGCGAAGGATAGGGGCCATGCCCATTGCCGCCGCTGCCAAAGGCCAAGGCCCGCGACGAAATAGGCAAGGCCGGCCAGCGTGTTGAACCACAGCACGAAGGGTACGACTGCCCCCATGTCGGCTGATCCGAGCAATGTTCGGCCACCAGAGAAAATGGTCAGCACGCCAAAGGCAATCGCAACACCGCCCGCTATGCGGAGCGTCAGACTGGTTCTAGGCATCGCAAGCGCCCTCCTTCGCGCTTAGAAGGTCCATCTGCACGTCAAACAGCCGCAACCCCTCCGGCACGAGCGCAAAGCCCCGCGCGCCAAGCGTCCAACGGATCGCGACGCCCTGCACCAGCGACGTCAACAGGATGGCGACATCCTCCGGGCTGACATGGCGTTTCATCTCGCCCGCAGCCTGAAGATCATGGACCACGGCAACAAGGCGGCCCTGAAAGGCGCCCAGAAGCCCCCGGAACACGTCGCGCAGGGCTGGATTGTCCACCTGCAACTCGCGCGAGAACAGGATCGACGGCAGGGCAGGCGTTTCAGCAATGGCGGTCAGTTGCGCACCGATCAGCGCTTTCAGGCGCGCGTGCGGCCCGGTGGCCCCCGTCTCGGCCACAGCCCAGTAATTCTGCAACCGGTCAGCGATATCCTCGGCCACCGCCAGCCAAAGCGCGCCCTTGGTGGGGAAATGCCTGAAGATCGCAGGCTGACTGAGACCGATGGCCCGCGCGACCTCCGTGGTGCTCAGCCGGTCGGGTCCGATCTCATCGGCCAGTCGCAGAACCTCGGCCACGATTTGCGCCTTTCTCTCTTCAGCGCTTTGACGGCCTGACATGCGTCACCTCTTATTAGTTATAACTCACTAACATATACTGTTGCCAACCGCAAGCTCTATCCCGAGTCGCGCGCCCAGACCGAAAGGATCCTCGCCATGCCCGCCGAAAACACCCCCACCGGCTATTCCCGCCTGCAGATCGCGCTGCATTGGCTCGTCTTCGCGTTGATCGCGCAGCAATATCTCTTCAAGGACGCGATGTCGGCTGCCTGGGACCGCATCACGGATGGGCTGGAGGCAGGATTCGACCCGCTGGTCCTTGCCCACGTTGCGGGCGGCGCGCTGGTGATGATCTTCGCGCTGTGGCGGTTGACCCTGCGCGCGCGGCGCGGGGTGCCCCCAGCGATCGAGGCCAGCAAAGTCCAAGGCATTCTCGCCAAGCTTACCCATATGGGCCTTTACGCGCTGATGATCCTGATGCCGCTCAGCGGGTCCGTCGCGTGGTTCGGCGGGGTCGAAGCCGCAGCGCAGGGGCACAATGTGTTGAAGATTGTCCTGCTGGCTTTGGTCGCCCTGCATGTGGTCGGCGCGCTCTACCATCAGTTCGTGTTGCGTGACGGAACGCTGGCGCGGATGCGCCGTGCGCAGGACTGAGCCCATGCGTCTGGCCCCACTTCTTGCCATTCCGCCCATTGCTCTTGGTGCTGCGATTGCGGTCTGGATGGTCGCGAATGCGCCCGGTCCGGCGCAGATCGAAGGGCGCGCGCCCGGCCTGCCCGTCCGGGTGATGACGGTCGCAGCGGAGGATATCCGCCCGACCGCAACCGCCTGGGGTAATCTAAGGGCGGCCGACACCTGGGTCGCCGTGGCCGAGGTGCAGGGCGAGGTGATCTGGCGCCATCCTGATCTGCAAGCCGGACGCCTGATCCCGGCCGGAACCGAGGTGTTGCAGATAGACCCGGCCGATTACGAACTGGCGCTTGCGCAATCGCAGGCCGATCTTGCGGCACTTGCCGCCGAGAGTGCTCAACTGGCCGCCGAGGCGGCCAATACGGCCCGAATCCTTGATCTGGAACGTGCCCGCTTGGAACTGGCCGAGGCCGATCTGACGCGCACGCGGACCTTGGCCGAACAGGGCACCGTCCCACAATCGCGCGCAGACGAGGCCGAGCGCGCCACGCTTCTGGCCCGCCGCACGGTGGCGGAGCTGGAAAACACGCTCGCCCTGATCCCGTCCCGCGAGGCGCGGATAGCGGCACAGGTCGCGCGCAGCGAGGCCGCCATCGACCGTGCGCGCCGGTCGCTCAACCGCACGACCCTGACGACGCCGTTCGACCTCCGGGTGACTGAGGTGACTGCAGAGCAGTTTCAGACCGTCGCCCCTGGCCATGTGGTGATTCGTGCCGACGGGATCGCGGCAGCCGAGGTCGTGGCGCATTTGCCGATCGACAGTTATCGACGGCTCGTGGGAGATGCAGCAGAAGGCATCTCCCTAGCGGACATGATGAACGACATGCCCGTCACGCGCATTGATGTGACGCTCAGCCCGCTGTCGGACCGGACGCAAATCTGGACTGCCCACATCAGCCGGATCGAGGGCGCGCTGGATGCACGTGCGCGCACCGTGCCGGTCGTCGTCAGAGTTGACGACCCCTATGAGGGCGCGGACCCGCCTCGCCGCCTGCCGCTGGTGCCCAACATGCAGGTGCAGCTTTCTTTTTCGGGTGCTCCCCTCACAGGCGCCATCGCGATCCCCGATGCCGCCTTGCATGGCGGCATGGTAAGTATCCTTGGTCCCGATGACCTGCTGGAATTGCGCCCCGTCACCGCCGCCTTCGCGCAAGGTGCCTTTGTCGTGATCGCCGAAGGCCTGTCGCCTGGCGACCGCGTGGTGATCGACGACATCGCTCCGGCCATCCCCGGCATGGCGCTAACGCCGGTCGAGGTCCAGCAATGATCCGCTGGTTCACCGGCCACCCGACCGCGGGCAACCTGCTGCTTCTGTTGTTCCTTGCAGCGGGCGTCTTTGCAGCACCCGGTCTCTTGCGCGAGACATTTCCCGACTTCCGCGCGGTCGAGGCCGAGATCACCGTGCCCTATAGGGGTGCTGCCGCCGCAGATGTCGAAACCGCTATCTGCGCGCCGCTCTGGGATGGCGTGCAGGGTGTCGAGGGGCTGGAAACCTTCACCTGCTCCGCTCAGACCGGCCGCGCGCGCGCCGTTGCGACCATGGCGCCCGGCAATGACGCGCTGCGCTTTGTCAATTCGCTGCGGACCGAGGTTTCGGCCATCGACACCTTCCCGGACCGCGCCGATCCGGCTGTCGTCCGTGAATTGCACCGCTCCGATCCGGTCACTTCGGTCGCCATATCGGGCGATCTACCGCTGGGCGAGTTGGATCTTTACGCCGACGCGCTGTCGGACCGCCTTACCGCCCTGCAAGGTGTCGCGGGCGTCACCCGCGGAGGCCTCGGCACCCGGACACTGACCATCATCGCGGAGCGCGCCGTTCTCGACAGCCACGGGCTTACACCGTCGACGCTGGCCGCCGCCATCGCCGCGCAGAATATCGACCTGCCCGCCGGCACGCTGGAGGGGTCGGGCGCGGACCTGACCCTGCGTTTCACCGCCGAACGCGAAACGGTGACGGCGCTGGCCACAATCCCCGTGCTGGTACTGCCGAACGGCGCGACGCTGACCTTGGGCGACGTGGCGATGCTCGAAGAACGCTTTGAGCCGCAGCAGGACCGCGCCTTTGTCGATGGCACCCCGGCCATCGTGATCGATGTGGCGAAGGCACTCGATGCCGACGCGCTGCGGGTGCTCGACGGAGTCGCTGCGTTGGTGGCCGAGGAAACCGCCCGCCTACCGGGCGCGATCACTGTGGAAGTGGTGCAGGATGTGACCTCCATCATCCGCGACCGGCTGGTGATGCTGGTACAGAACGGCGTCATCGGGCTTGTGCTGGTCGTCGTCGTGATGAGTCTGTTCTTCCGCCCCGGTTTCGCAATCTGGGCTGCGATGGGCCTGCCCGTGGCCTTTGCCGGGGCGTTTGTCTGGATGGGGCTGACCGGGCTCAGCCTGAACATGATGACGCTGGTCGCGCTTCTGATGGCGATCGGGATCGTGATGGATGATTCCATCGTGATCGCGGATTCCATCGCGGTACACGCCGCCAAAGGCGCTACGGTCGAGACCGTGGCTGCCGGGGTCGCGGCCGTGGCGCCAGGCGTGATCTCATCCTTTCTCACGACGCTTGCCGTGTTCCTGCCCCTGGCCTTCCTTGCAGGCGAACTGGGCGCCGTCCTCGAAGTTCTGCCGATTGTCCTGTTGGCCGCATTGTTTGCGTCATTGATCGAAGCTTTCCTGATACTCCCGCACCACCTCAAAGGCGGGATGAAGGAAACCAAGCCGTCGCGCTTTCGGATCCGTTTTGATGCAGGGTTCGGCTCCTTGCGCGAAGGCGTGGGCCGAATGGCCGATACCGCGATCAAGGCGCGCTGGCTGGTCGCGGGGCTGGCGATCGGGGCGCTGATCTTGACCGTTGGTGCCTTGGGCAGCGGTGTCGTCAAACGTGAGGCGATGCCCGAAATCGACGGCGACGTGCTCGAGGCGCGGCTGATGCTGCCCGCGGGCACCCCGCTGTCGCGCACGACCGAGGCGGTCGCGCAGGTCGAGGCGGCACTGGACCGGGTCAACGCCCGCCTCACCCCAGACCAGCCCGAGGCACAACCTCTGGTGATCCGCCGCATCACCCGGCTGGGCCGTAATCTATCGGCTGGCGAGAGCGGTGCCCATGTTGCCACCGTCGCGGTAGACCTGCTGGGGGCCGAAACGCGCAGCAGCACGCTGGACGACATCGTCACGCTCTGGCGGGAGGAGATCGGGACGCTGCCCGGCGTCACCTCGCTGATTCTGACCGAGCCGGGGATCGGCCCGCAGGGCATCGCGGTCGAGCTACGCCTGAGCCATCCCGACCTCGCAACGCTGGAAGGGGCGGGCCGCGCCACTTTGGCGGAGCTTGAAACCTATGCCGGTGTGCGCAACGCGATCCTCGACCTGCGCCCCGGCGCACCGGAACTGCGGTTGATCCTGTCGCCCGGCGCCGAGGCCCTGGGGCTAACCGCGACGGATGTGGCTGGCCAGCTTCGCGCGGCCTTCCTCGGCACGCAGCTTGCCGAAATCCGGCGCGGCGATCTGGCCTGGGATATCGAGGTGCGGCTGGCCGATGAGGACCGCGCCACCCGCGCCGACCTGACCGCCTTTGAGATCGCACTGCCCGCGGGCGGCACCGTGCCTCTGTCCAGCATCGCCGCGATCACGGAGGCCCGCGGCTGGGGCACCATCACGCGCCGTAGCGGTCTGCGCACGCTGACCGTCTCGGCCGATGTGGACGGCCGGATCGGCAATGCCGACGCGATCACCGCACAGCTTTCCGAGGACTTCCTGCCTGATCTGGCGGCCGCCACCCCCGGCCTGACCTTCGAGATAGGCGGGCAAGCGGCCAATTCTGCGGAAACCGTCTCCTCCATCCTGCGCGGGTTCCTGATCGGGCTGGTGGGCATCTACCTTGTGCTCAGTTTCCAGTTCCGCAGCTATATCGAGCCGCTGATTGTGATGATCACCATCCCGCTGGCATTCCTCGGGGTGATCTGGGGTCATGTCCTGATGGGCTACAACATCTCCATGCCGTCTCTGGTGGGCGCGGCGTCGCTCGCGGGCATTGTGGTGAACAACGCGATCCTGCTGGTCGGCGTCATCAACACCCGCCGCGCCGAGGGACTGTCAGCTGCGCTGGCCGCAGGAGAGGCCGTGCGCGCCCGCTTCCGCCCGATCTTCGTGTCGGTCTCGACCACGATCATGGGCATGGCACCGCTGCTGCTGGAAGCCTCCACCCAGGCCCAGACGCTCAAGCCCCTGGTGATTTCCGTGGTGTTCGGCCTTCTCGCCGCAACCGTGCTTATACTGGTCGTGCTACCTGCATTCTACTCAGCGCTCGAGGATATCCGGCCACGCAAACAGACCAACGCCGTGGGCCCAATTGGTCAATGACCCTTCACGCTTTCTCAAAAGACGGCTTTGCGCGTCTGCTATTCAATCCTCCGCGCCCCAGAGCATACGCAGACAAAACCAGTCAACGCACACCCACGCGATTTCCAATACTGGATCAGGTGATCAAGGCGATTCGTACTTCGCATACTATGCACCATGGGACACCTCGCTTCGACGTGCTTTCGCAAAGCCGCGATCCGTTGCGATGAACCGCTCCAGCATGGGAACCACCAGTTTTTTCGGTTCGATTGCGCCCTGACCCGCCTCACGGCCGAGGATTTCACCATAGGCGATCAGGTCGCGATGCAGCTCTGCAGGCACTTCCACGGTCAGCTTCACAGGCTTGTTATCCGGGATCGGTCCGAGTTTCAGCTTGGTCATGTCAGCCTCCGGCTGGCGCGAAGACGAGATCGCGCGTGACGATCACACGGACGGGAAAGCCCGGGCGGATGGTGAGGGTCGGCGGGACCTCCAGCTGGCGCTGAACAATGCGCTGGCCAGCCTCGTTGATCGTGTCGAGGGCCCCGTCGCGGAGAGCGCGGGCAAGGCTGTCTTCCTCGTCGAGGGAGAGTTCCGCGCCGACGGCGAGCAAAGTCGACAGCCCAGCCGCGCGCAGGATGCTGGCCCAGTGATTGTCGACACGGTCCTCGAGACCGGCATAGCCCGCGGTATCCGCCCCGGGCTGGCGTTCTAGGACGAGGGACCGTCCATCGGGGAAAATCAGCCGGGTCCAGACCAGGAGCACGCGGCGCTGGCCGACGGTGACGCTGTCGTCATAGGCGCCGATGAGGCGGGTGCCTTGCGGGATCAGGAGCAGGCTGCCGGTGGGGCTATCGTAGACGTTCTGGGTGACCTGCGCGGTGATCTGGCCCGGCAAGTCGGAGCGGATCCCTGTGATCAGCGCGGCCGAGATGACGGAACCCGCCTGCAACAGCCAGGGCGAGGCCGGAGGTTGCACGCGGTCGGGGGCGACCGTCCGGCGGTCAGTTGGTGCCGTCAGAAAGGCCTGGCGTGGATTGGTTTCCGGGGTCGAGGCCAAACCGCTTACCGGAGCCGCAGGCGGCATCTGGAACCCGGTGGACGCGGGTGCCCCGGGCTGTGTCTGGAAGAAGAGATCGCTCACGCGGGCCGCTTCCAATTCGGCGAGCCGTTGCTGTTCCGCCGGGTCCATGGTCGGCGGCGCGAGGCTCGGCGCGGCGACGGGCTGGCCGCGTTGCTGCGCGTCGAGGATGCCGCCACCGAGGTCGCCCGGCAGGGGCGGTCCGAGGCGCGGGATCGCATCATAGCTGCCCGGCAGATCGCGGAGGCCATCGGCGGGTTGGCGGCGGTCCGTGGTGATCAGCTCTTCCGGCGCGTTGGTCCGGTCCGGGCGTTGCAGCCCGTAGATCAGCGCGGCACCGATGCCGAGGCCCGCGACGACGCCAAGTCCGATGATCACCTTGCGGGAAATCCGCGTGACGCGCGGCGGATCGGCGCGCAGGCGCATGGCGGCAGCGGTGTCGCTCGCAGCTTCGCTCATGTCCCTTGCTCCGCATCCTGCCGAACGGCGGAGGCTTCGGTCTGGGGCTCTATCCGCAGGATCCGCACCACTTCCTGGCGGGGCCCGCGCCCAAGGCGCAGCTCTGCCGCACCGAAAAGCCTGTCGACAATCAGCACGTTGCCCAGGATGCGAGAATTCACGATCTCCAATTCACCATCGGTGCCGAGCACGAAGAGCGGCGGCATCTCGCCCTGGGCGATGCCGCGCGGGAAGACGACATAGACCCGGCGCCCGTCGTCGAAGACCGAGACCGGCCGCCAGGGCGGGCTGTCGCCCTGCAGGCCGTAGCGGTGGTTGCGTGCCTGCGCGGGCGGGATGCGCGGCGTGGTCGGCGCGACGCGTGGGGCGTCGGGCGCACGCGGATAGGCCCAGGAAATGGCAGGCATCCAGGTCTCTTCGCTGGCGTTGAGTTCGATCAGGTAGGTCCGCCGGTCGGTCGAGATCACGAGGTTCGTGCGGATATCCGGCCGTGTGGGTTTCACGAGGACGAGGACGCGGGTGTCCCGGCCCGCGCCGCTTTCGGTGTCGCCAATGATCCAGCGCGCGGTGTCGCCCGCCGCGATCGGGCCGGTGCCCGCCAGGCGTTCGCCGGGTTCGAGGGCGATGGTCGTGATCTGGCCCGGGGCGGCATAGACCTGATAGAGCGCGCCCTCGGACCAGGGGTAGATCTGGATCGCGTTGAAATACCCCGCCTGCCGCGGCTCGACGCGGGCGGCCTGATTGGCATTGCCGACCTGCGCGACGGGAGTGGCGGCGGCCTCGCCGCCCCGGCTCGGGGTCCAGGCGGGCGGGACATGGAGCGGGCGCGGCCGGTCGTCGGGCGCGGTCACGGGGGGTGACGGCAAGGGCGGGACCGCGTCGTCATAGGCAAAGTCGGGCGGGCGGTCGCTGGCGCAGGCGGCCAGAAGCGTGGTCGCCAAAAGGACGGCGGGCAGGATCGGTCGGGTCATTGGCTCATCTCCCGCGACCAGTTGATCGCGTTCACATAGATTCCGAGGGGGTTGGCGCGCAGGCGCTCGGCCGTGCGCGGCGGGTCGATCACGATGGTCAGGATCGCGGTCCAGCGCTCGGTGCGGGCGAGCTGACCGTTCTCGTAGTGCCGCTCGGACCAGGCCACACGGAAGCTGTCGGGCGAGGCGCGGATGACACTCGAGACCTCGACCGAGACCTGGTCTTCGCCGACCCGCGTGAAGGGATCGTTGGCCCGGGCATGGTCGTTCAGCGCCAGCGCGCCGCGGTCGGTGGTGAACTCATAGGCGCGGAGCCAGTTCTGCCGGACGACGATGGGATCGGCGGGCAGGCCCCGGACCTCCTCGATGAACCGGGCGAGATGCCAGGCGATCTGCGGATCGCTCGGGCGATACCCGGCGCGGGCCGCCTCGACGGCGCGCGCCTCGCCATGCCGGTCGATCTCGACGACGTAAGGCACCACGGTGCCGCGCGCCGATTGCCAGACCAGCGCCGTGGCGAAGCCACCGGCGAGGATCAGGCAGCCGAAGGCCATGAGGCGCCAGTTCTTCGCCTGCACCCGGGCAGATCCGATGCGTTCGTCCCAGACTTGGGCGGCCTTCTGGTAGGGAGTCTCGGGTTCGGGGGTCTTGCCGTAATGCGCGGCGGCGCGTTTGAAGAGGCTCATGAGCGGTCGCTTTCAGAGAGGGGGACGGAGGCGCCGGAGCCGGGACTGTCCCCGGCGCGCAGCGCGTGGGTGGCGGCGGATACACCATGGCTCATGGCCTGGCTGCGGCGCATCGAGCGCGCCCAGGCCGGTGGACCGCCTGCTTGGGCGGACATGGCGGTCGATGCGCCTGTCCCGCTGCCGAGCGAGGAGGTGCCACCGGTGGCGGCGAAACCCGCGCGGGCACCGTCGGCATGGCTTGTCTTGACGGCGTTACTGACCGAGGCGGCGGCCCGGCGCAGGGGCGATGCAGCTGCGGACCCCGCGGCCTTTGCTACACCGCCGAGACCGGAAGCGACGCTTGCGGGCCCGGTCTGGCCCATCGATCCGAGACTGTAGGCGGTGGACGCGGCCCCGGTGGCCGCCGCAGCGCCGCGCGTGGCAGCTGCCCCGCCCGAAGCGAGCGCCCCGGCTCCGCGGGCGCCGAGCAGGGCCCCGCCACCAGCAGCGAAGGCAGCCCCACCGACGGCAAGCCCGGTGCCGACGGCGGCCCCCGCCCCCAGTTGCGGGCCACCGGAGACGAGGCCCGTGGCGATGCCGGGGCCGAAGATGCCGAGACCAAGGAGCGAGAGCGCGGCAAGAACGATCGCCATGGCCTCGTCGATGGTGGGCGTCACGCCCCCGAACCCGGCGGTGAACTGGCCGAAGAGCGTCGAGCCGATGCCGATGATCACCGCCAGCACCAGCACCTTGATGCCGGAGGAAACGACATTGCCCAGCACCCGTTCGGCCATGAAGGCGGTTTTGCCGAAAAGGCCGAACGGGGTCAGCACGAAGCCCGCAAGGGTCGTCAGCTTGAACTCGATCAGCGTCACGAAGAGCTGCACGGCGAGCAGGAAGAAGGCCAGCAGCACCAGCGCCCAGGCGAAAAGCAGGCAGGCGATCTGGATGAAGTTCTCGAAGAAGGCGACGAAGCCCATGAGATCGGCGGTGGATTCAAGAAGCGGCCGCCCCGCGTCGAGCCCGGTCTGCGCCACGCGGCCCGGGCGCAGGAGATCGGCGGGTGAAAACCCGGTGCCGGAGGCGAGCAATCCCAGCCCTGCGAAACTGTCGAAAACGATGGCGGCGAGGCTGTTCCAGTTGGAGATGAGCCAGGCGAAGACGCCCACGAAGAGGGTCTTTTTCACAAGGCGGGCGATGATGTCGTCATCGGCGCCCCAGGCCCAGAAGAGCGCCGCCAGCGTCACATCGATCACGATCAGCGTGCTGGCGATGAAGGCGACCTCGCCACCCAGAAGCCCGAAGCCAGAATCGATATAGGAGGTGAAGACCCCGAGGAAGGTGTCGATGACGCCGGTGCCGCCCATGGCTCACTGGCCCCCGGTCCGGTCACGGTCGCGCCCGAGAAAGCGGTCGCGGGTTTCCGCCCAGACGGCGAGGCAGTCGGGATCGGACGCCGCGGCCTCGCCCAGCTCCTGGCAGCGCTGTTGTTCGGCCCGCAGCGGATCGACCTCCGGCATCAGGGGAGCGGCCGGGCGCACAGCCTGCCCTTCCTCGTCCCGGCCCATCTCCAACACCGCCGCGGTGATCGCGATGGCGACGAAGACGATGGCGGCGATGCGCGCGAGGACCGATCCCTCCATGGACCTGCCTCCGTCAGTTGTTGAACATCCGGGCATTGCCGGGCTGGTAGCCCGCGCCCGGGGTGAGGAAGCGCTCGCGCTGGACCCGACCCTGTTCGGCCGCCGCGGACCGCTCGGCCTCGACCAATGCTGAGGCGCGGCCATTGGCGGCGACGACGGCGATCAGGTCGGCGATCTGCTGGGACTGCAACGCGAGGAGTTGGTTGCCCGCCTGGGCCGCCTGCAGGGCACCCACGGCGGATTGGCTTTCGCCGACGAGAGCGGAGAGCTCGGCGCGCTGGCCGTCGAGATTGCCGACGACGCCCGCCTGCACGCGCAGGGCGTCCTGCAAGCCGCCGACGGTGTTTTCCCAGCGGGAGCGCGCATCGGCCAGAAGCTGCGCCTCGGGCGCGGCCATGGGGATATTGGCGTAGTCCTGCTGGAAGACCTGGTCGATCTGCGCGACGTCGAAGGCGATGTTCTGCGCTTGGCTCAGAAGCTGTCGGGTTCGGTCGACATTCTGCTGCAGCGCCTGCAGCGAGGAATAGGGCAGGCTCGCGAGATTGCGCGCCTGGTTCATCAGCATCTGCGCCTCGTTCTGCAGCTGGGTGATCTGGTTGTTGATCTGCTCCAGCGCCCGGGCGGCGGAGAGGATGTTCTCGGCGTGATTGCGCGGATCATAGACGATGCGCCCGCCTCCACCGAAGAAGAAGGCCTGCGCGGGTGTGGCGAAGATCGGCGACAGGCCGATGGGGGCGGCGAGCGCCAGGGCCAAGGCGGAGGCCCCGGCGAGACGGGACAGGCGATGGGCGGCATGGGTCATGGGGTGGTCTCCTCTGTGGGTTCGGGGGCTTGGGGGATCGGGGCGTCCGGCGCCTCGGGCTCCGGTGCGAGATTGATGAGGTCCGGGATCAGCTCGGCGGCCCAAGAAACCCCGCGGGCTTCGAGCCAGAAAGCCAGGAAGCCGTCGTGGCCATGCTCCGCGAGGATCTCCGAGATCAGGGTCTGGTCGGACTTGGACGAGGCGGCGCAGAGGGCGAGGCCCACCTCGGAGAGACCGAGTTCGAAAAGCCGGTTGCCGCGCCGCGACTGACAATAGTAGTCGCGCTTGGGCGTGGCCCGGGCGAGGATCTCGATCTGACGGTCATTGAGGCCGAAGCGGCGGTAGATCGCGGTGATCTGGGGCTCGATGGCCCGTTCGTTGGGGAGAAGCAGCCGGGTTGGGCAGCTTTCGATGATCGCGGGCGCGATGGCGGAGGCGTCGATATCCGAGAGCGACTGGGTCGCGAAGATCACCGAGGCGTTCTTCTTGCGCAGCGTCTTCAGCCATTCGCGGAGCTGGCCCGCGAAGCCCTCGTCATCGAGCGCAAGCCAGCCCTCGTCGATGATCAAAAGCGTCGGCCGCCCATCGAGCCGATCGCCGATGCGGTGGAAGAGGTAGGAGAGGACCGCGGGCGCCGCGGCGGTGCCGACCAGCCCCTCGATCTCGAAGGCCTGGACCGAGGCCGCGCCGAGCTCCTCGGTCTCGGCATCGAGGAGTCGCCCATGGGCGCCGCCCAGGCAAAATGGGCGCAGGGCCTGTTTCAGGTCGGTGGATTGCAGCAGGACCGCGAGACCGGTGATGGTGCGTTCGCCGACCGGGGCCGAGGCCAGCGAGGTCAGGGTGGACCAGAGATGCTCCTTCACTTCGGGCGTGATCGCGATGCCCTCACGAGCGAGGATCGCACCGATCCAGCCCGCGGCCCAGCTGCGCTCGGAAGGATCGTCGATCCGGGCAAGTGGCT
The DNA here is from genome assembly GCF_017309175.1 of Salipiger bermudensis. Lineage (NCBI taxonomy): Bacteria > Pseudomonadati > Pseudomonadota > Alphaproteobacteria > Rhodobacterales > Roseobacteraceae > Salipiger > Salipiger bermudensis. The sequence goes on from NZ_JAEKJV010000017.1 coordinate 94,487, forward strand.
GGAGGGAGACCGTGGCTTCCTCCCCCTCGGTCAACTCACCGCCTAGGTCATGCCAGTCGCCGCCCATGGCGAGGGTTGCGGCGCGGATCGAGCCCCCGAAATCGAAGGCGAAGACCTGTGCGCCCGGGTAGCGGCGGAACTGCAGCGCCATGAGCGCGAGCAGCACGGATTTGCCGGCCCCGGTGGGACCGACGACCAGCGTATGACCGACATCGCCCACGTGGAGCGAGAGCCGGAAGGGCGTCGCGCCCTCGGTCTTGCCATAAAGCAAGGGCGGGCCGTCGAAATGCGCATCCCGCTCCTCTCCGGCCCAGACGGCGGAAAGCGGGATCATATGGGCGAGGTTCAGGGTGGAGATCGGCGGCTGGCGGACATTGGCATAAGCCTGCCCCGGCAGCGAACCGAGCCAGGCATCGACGGCATTGACCGTCTCGACCATGGCGGTGAAGTCCCGGCCCTGCACGACCTTCTCGACGAGGCGCAGCTTCTCGTCGGCGCGGCGCGGGTCTTCGTCCCAGACGATGAGGGTCGCCGTGACATAGGCCTCCCCCGCGATATCGGCACCGAGCTCCTGCAGCGCCATGTCCGCATCCGCGGCCTTGTTGGCGGCGTCGGTGTCGACCAGCGCCGATTGCTCGTTGGTCATCACCTCCTTCAGGATCGCGGCGATGGATTTGCGCTTGGCGAACCATTGGCGGCGAATGCGCGCGACCATCCGGGTCGCCTCCCCCTTGTCCATCAGGATCGCGCGGGTCGCCCAGCGATAGGGAAAGGCCAGCCGGTTGAGATCGTCGAGGATCCCGGGCGTGGTGGCGGTCGGGAAGCCCGAGAGGGTCAACACGCGCAGATGGGCGTCTCCCAGCCGGGGCTCGAGCCCGCCGGTCAGCGGTTGATCGGCCAGAAGCGCGTCGAGATAGGCCGGGGTTTCCGGCACGCGGACGCGGTGAGCCTGCGTCGAAATCGTGGAGTGCAGATAGGTCAGCGTCTCGCTGTCATCCATCCAGCGGCATTCGGGCATGATCCCGTCGAAGAGCGCCAGCACCCGGTCGGTGCGGTCGATAAACCCACGCAGCACCTCGCCCGCATCGATCCCCGCCTTCTCGCGGCCTTCGTAGAGCCAGGTCTCGGCCCGCGCGGCCTCTTCGGCGGGCGGCAGGTAGAGGAAGGTCAGGAGATACTCCGATTGGAAATGCGCCCCCTGCTCGGCGAACCCCGCGCGGCGTTCGGCATCGAGGAGCGCCGAGGCCGGATCGGGAAAGCGGCTGTCGGGATAGTCGGCCGCCGCAACCCGCTGCGCCTCGACGAAGATCGCCCAGCCGGACCCGAGGCGACGGAAGGCGTTGTTGATGCGGCCCGCCACGGCCACGAGTTCCGCCGCGACCGCACTGTCGAGGTCTGGACCCCGGAACCGGGCCGAGCGTTGCAGGCTGCCATCCTTGTTCAGCACCACGCCGGGGGCCACCAGCGCCGCCCAGGGCAGGTAATCCGCCAACCGCGTTCCTTTCCGGCGATACTCCGCGAGGTTCATCATGGGCGCGCCCTCAGACCTCGAGATGACCGGGAAGCCGCAGATGGCGGCGCCCAACCTCGACGAAGAGTGGATCGCGCCGCGCGGCCCAGACCGCGACCAGGTGGCCCAGAAGACCGATGACGATTCCCGCGACCCAGAGCTGTAGCCCAAGCCCGATGGCTCCGGCCAGCGTGCCGTTCAGGATCGCGAAGGCCCGCGGCGCACCGGCCAGCAGGATCGGCTCGGTCAGCGCCCGGTGGACCGAGACGGTGAAGCCCGGCACATCCGCCAACTGCTCAAACGCGCCGTCCATCAGATCAATGCCCCGCCGCCGAAGCTGAAGAAGCTCAGGAAGAAGGAGCTCGCCGCGAAGGCGATGGAGATGCCGAAGACGATCTGGATCAGGCGGCGAAAGCCCCCGGAGGTATCGCCGAAGGCCAGCGTCAGGCCTGTGACGATGATGATGATCACCGCGATGATCTTGGCGACCGGCCCCTCGATCGACTCGAGGATAGATTGCAGCGGCGCCTCCCAGGGCATGGAGGACCCCGCCGCCCGGGCGGGTCCGGCCAGCATCAGGGTGACGGTGGCGTAGGTGACGGCATGGGCGGCCTGCGCGCGCAGCCGGTGAAGGGATCGGGCCATTAAGATTCTCCTGTGTCGTTGTCCGTCCCGGTCGGCAGCGCCGCCGGGGTGATGCGGTAATCGCCGTCCGGTCCCAACCCTTCGATGCGGGCGAGTTCGGCGAGGTGTCGGTTGGCCCCGCGCCCGGAGAGAACCGCGATGAGATCGATGGTCTCGGCGATTAGCGCGCGAGGCACGGTGACCACGGCCTCCTGGATGAGCTGTTCCATCCGGCGCAGGGCGCCGAGGGCCGAGCCGGCATGGATGGTGCCGATCCCGCCGGGATGCCCGGTGCCCCAGGCCTTCAAGAGGTCCAGCGCTTCGGCGCCGCGCACCTCGCCGATGGGAATGCGGTCGGGGCGCAGGCGGAGCGAGGAGCGGACGAGATCGGAGAGCGAGGCGACCCCGTCCTTGGTGCGTAGGGCGACGAGGTTTGGTGCTGCGCATTGCAGCTCGCGCGTATCCTCGATGATGACCACGCGGTCCGACGATCCGGCCACTTCGGCCAGAAGCGCATTTGTCAGCGTCGTCTTGCCGGTCGAGGTGCCGCCCGCCACGAGGATATTGGCGCGCGCAGCAACGCCCTCGCGCAACAACGCCGCCTGGGTCTCGGTCATGATCCCGGCGGCGACGTAGTCGGAGAGCGTGAAGACCGCGACGGCAGGTTTGCGGATCGCGAAACTGGGCGCGGTGACCACGGGCGGCAGGAGCCCCTCGAAGCGTTCCCCGGTCTCAGGCAGTTCTGCCGAGACGCGCGGGCGTGCGGCATGGACCTCGACCCCGACGTGATGGGCGACGAGCCGCACGATCCGCTCACCATCGGCGGGAGACAGCGTGGCGCCGGTATCGGAGAGCCCCTCGGAGAGCCGGTCAATCCAGAGCCGCCCGTCGGGATTGAGCATGACCTCGACGGTCATCGGGTCTTCCAGGAACCCGGCGATGGCGGGCCCGAGCGCCGTGCGCAGCATCCGCGCGCCGCGGGCCATCGCTTCCGGTTTCCGAGCTGCTGCTGCCATGCTGTCCCCGTTCCGTGAGTGGCCACCGATGGGCGGCCCTGGATCGAGTCCATCAAGAAAACCGGAAACGGGCGGCGCTCAACAGGTCTTCAAGGGGCGTAGGGCTCTGGCGTGCAAAGACAGGGAAAGGGCAGGCCACCAATGAGAGCAGTCACGCAACTGCCGCTCAAGTCAAGTCATCAAACTGAAAGTGAGCGCCACTTCCCACGCGGCGCGACACAGTTATTTCGCAGCAGGGATGGCCAACCACGCGCAGTTGTTTTGTTGCTCAAGTCTGTATGTTGTGCAATAACTGCAAAGCCACACGCTGCCGGTGCCCTGAAGTTGAAGCCATTAGTTCTGATTCCCTGTACTGATCGCAAGCGGATTCGTCCGCCTGAGACGCTCCTGGCGCGCAATCTTCCCAACGGTTCCGCCGTCGAAGTAGCCGCGGAGTGGGAAGCGCGGTTGTCACCCCAGTGCTGCCATGCGGATCACAGCATGGTCTACTGTGGTCGCGCCTACCAAGAAGCCGCCACGGCCGCCAAGATTCTTTCGTCCGAACTGGTTGTCATCTCTGCCGGCCTCGGGTTGGTAAGGCAAGGCCACCCGATTCCTTCCTACAGTTTGACGGTTGCGCCATCAGGCGAAGATGCCATCCTTCGTAAGATAACTGAGGGACAATCTGGACCTGGCGTTTGGTGGAGGGCCTTGAGGGCGTCACGAACCGCTTCATTCGGAATCAATGATCTCCTGCGGGAAGCTTCAGAAGTATTGGTGCTGATCTCTTTATCCGCCAGTTACGCAAAACTCATCGATGAAGAACTTTCTGCCGTTTCAGAAGAAGATATCGGACGCCTCCGGATATTCGGCGCTGGGATAAACGAACACCTTCCACGCAGGCTGTCCTCGTCAGTCATGCCGTACGATATGCGTCTCAACGGACCTAACAGTCCCATAAGTGGGACGATGTCTGATTTCAGTAGTCGTGCGCTACGTCACTACGCAGATTGTCTCGCATCAGGAATGATCGAGGGCGCAAGCCCACATGACGACGGCGCTGTCTTGTCAGACATCATGAAGAACTGGGAGTACCGTGAAATCCCAGTGCGCACGCGCATGACCGACGAAGAGGTTGTTGATTTTGTCCTGGACAATTGGAGCGCTGCCGGAGGCCGCTCTGGTGTATCCCTAAGGCTGCTTCGGGATAGCGGTCATGCCTGCGAGCAAGGTCGATTTCGAGACCTCTTCAAGGTCGCGAAGGAAAGACGCCTAGAGGGAATGGCATGAGTGGTAAGTTGCTTCACCTTCGGGCTCTAAAGGCGCAGCAAGGCGAGGATGTCGATGTCTTCAGCTTCTTCATGCGTGGCGCAGACGTCTTGCGGATTGCAGATATTTCCCGTGTTCACAGAGATGACGCGGATGAACTCAAAGGCTTTCAGAGGAAGGAAATCCAGAACCACGTTCGCAGTATTGTCGAGTACTTAGATCGCGGAGAGGTCCTTTTCCCGAACGCTATCATCCTAGCCTTTCAATCCAGCATCGAATTCAAGCAATCGCGCGGCCCAAGTCCCGAAGGAGCTGTGAGCGGCACGCTTTCAATACCTCTGAACGGCAGTGATCGAAAAGCCGCTTGGATTGTCGATGGACAGCAAAGAGCGTTCGCCCTTAGTCGTAGCTCCAACCAAGACATTATGGTTCCAGTCGTTGGCTTTGTCGCTCCGAGCATCGACGTTCAGCGCGAGCAGTTCATTCTCGTGAACAAGGCAAAGCCTTTGCCGCGGCGACTTATCAACGAGCTACTCCCTGAGATCTCCGCCGACCTGCCGCACGATTTGCGTCCAGCAAAGATACCTAGCGAGCTCTGCGGCATCCTGAATAAGGATGCGAAGTCGCCCTTCTACAAATTGATACGGCGGGTCTCAGATGAACAAGACAACTCCTCAGCCGTGGTCATCGACACAGCTCTCATCAACATGATGAAGCATTCAATAAACAACTACGGGGCCTTGGCACTATACAAAAATACCATGGCCGACGGTGCCGCCGATGTCGAAGGGATGTATCGTCTCCTCTGCGTTTTTTGGAGCGCGGTTAAGTCAGTTTTCCCCGAGGCTTGGGGACTAAAGCCACAGGACAGTCGATTGATGCACTCGGCAGGTATCCAAGCCATGGGTGTTCTCATGGACCGCATGATGCCCCGAATGCACCAGACGAAAAATGTGTCTGAAGAAGTCGAGGCTGCTCTTCGACGCATAGCGCCCTATTGCTGTTGGACAGATGGTACGTGGGATGCGCTTGGCTTGACCTGGAACGAAATCCAGAACACGCCTAGGCATATTAAGGCGCTCGCGGAGCATCTCGTACAGCTTGATTTCGCTGAATCTCAAAAGCAGGCGGCGAAATGAAGTTCATCTTTGCAGACAGTTTGGACTACGTCGATCCGCGATACGATTTCTTAACAGATCGCTCACCCTCTAACCGGGAACCATATTGGGACGACAATTATCCGCATGAGTATCTGGGCTACGCGCCCTATGACGGTGTGCTCGTTTCGCGAGCGATTGTCGGTGGTTATCAGGGCGGGGGTAAATACTCCGAAAGCCAAGCCATGCGTTTTAGGCGCGTCGGGGCAAGGGAGTTCCTGAGGCTCCGTGAGAAGGATTTTCCTGGTTCGCTCATGTTCGGTGACTGCGGAGCGTTCACCTACCACAAGCTCGAGTATCCGCCCTATACCGCCGAGGAAATGGTCGATTTCTACGGAGACGGACAGTTCACACACGGGTGCTCAATCGATCATGTCATCTTCGATTACGATGAGGATAGTGACGACGCCAGCACTGAGAACGCTCAACTCGAAGAAAACCGCCGACGGTTTGAGATCACGTCCACAAACGCAGAAGAGTTCCTCAAGAAGAGCAAGAGACTAGGTAATAGCTTTACTCCAATGGGCGTTGTCCAAGGATGGTCGCCAGCGTCTATGGCGGAGGCCGCGTTGCGCCTAAAGAAGATGGGGTACCGCTACATCGCAGTGGGCGGAATGGTTCCGTTGAGAGCGCCACAAATAAAAAAGGCGCTTGAGGCGATACGCGCCGCTATAGGAAATGACATCGGAATGCACATCCTAGGATTTGCAAAGGCCGAAGAAATTGCTTCTTTCAGCCACCTTAACATTACCAGCTTTGATACGACCTCACCCCTTATCCGAGCCTTCAAGGATTCTAACCGGAACTACTACGCGCTGAGGCCAGAGGGTGGGCTTGAGTATTTCTCTGCAATCCGGGTTCCTCAGGCTATCGAGAACAATGGTCTCAAGAACCTCGCGAAACAAGGCGTGTATTCGCAGGAAGACCTTCAGTCTCGTGAGCGGCGCGCTTTGGAAAACCTTCGTGCTTATGACAGAGGTGAAGTCAAAGTAGTGGACGCGCTCGAAGCGGTGATGGACTACACAGCGCCCTTGGCCGTAGGCCGAGATGATGATCATACCCCGAATGAGGCTCGTAAACTGAAAGGTCTCAAGGAAAGATATCAAAGAACTTTGGTAGAAAGACCTTGGAAGGCGTGCCGATGTCGCGCCTGCGCAGAAGCCGGAATTGATGTGATCATTTTCCGCGCAAGCAACCGAAACAAGCGTCGCGGCATCCATAATCTCCAAGCTTATCGCAAGCATTTGGGACGTATTGAAGAGGCAAGAGATCATGTCGAAAAAGTTGAAGTTTAAAGCTATCCGCGCGCGACAGAGCGATAGCCACAAGGTATTTTCGTTTGTCGCAACGGCAAAGGACATCTTCGAGATGGCGCGGATCGAGCGGGCCGGACGAAGCGAACAAGGAGAGCTTTTTGGCTTTCAGCGCCCCCAAGTTTCCAAGCACATCCATGAAATCCGAGATTACCTCAGCCAGGACTCGGCGGTGCTTCCAAACTCCGTCGTTCTGGCATTTGTCGACGGGGTTCGGGTGACGGACTTAGACGAGAACCTCTCAACAGTTGAGGTTGAGATTGGGGATACTCCTCCGGGACAGATCGTTGATGGGCAACAGCGTTTGACGGCGCTTCATGGCCTGCCAGACAAGGACTTCCAGGTTTTTGTCAGCGCGATCGTTTGCGAGGACGAGGAGGACCTTCGTCGGCAGTTCATACTGATAAACAACACCCGACCACTTCCGAAGGACTTGATCTACGAACTGCTGCCGACTGTTTCGGGCTTGCCAGATCGAATGTCCTCTCGTGCATTTGCTGCGGATATGGCCACGCTTTTGAACTACTACGGGCGCGACATGGATACACCGCAAGCGCTCTTGGGTGAGATCAAGCAACACACGAACCCAAAGGGCTCGATTTCGAGCAACGCGATCCAGCGGGTCATTATGAATTCACGTTCTAATGGAGCGCTTCGCGATATCGCAAGGAGTGAAGATGCACCAAAGAGGTCCTTGAAACTCATCGCGGATTTCTATGGCGCCGTCATGGACCTCTTCCCGGAAGCATGGATTGGCATGAGTCCGCGGACATCGCGCCTTAAGCACAGCGTGGGAATCATCGCGCTGGGATACGCAATGGAGATGGCATATGCGCTCCATGGTGCTCGAACACGAGAAGATTTTCGCGAAAAGCTGAGTTGTCTAACGTCTGACGGTCTATGCGCGTGGACCTCGGGAACCTGGATCCTCAGCCATGAGGAACGGAGACCCTGGGACCGTTTGCAAAACACTCCGCCTGATATCCGAATGCTGAGTGATTACCTGGTTCGCCTCGTTCGGGACCAGGGGGTCCGCCAAGGAAGTGACCTAGAGCATGCTCGCGCGACGCTTCCCGGACAGCCTGCGTTCCTGAACTGAGATTGGAAACCGCAATGGAAGGCACAGCAATCGTGATGTTCTCGGGTGGACAAGACTCGGCAACATGTCTCGCTTGGGCGCTGGAAAATTTTGAACATGTTGAAACCATCGGATTTGATTACGGCCAGACGCACAGAGTGGAACTCGAGGTTCGCCAGAAGTTTCTTGAGATCGCTATGCAGAAATTTCCCAAATGGGCTGAGCGACTTGGCGAAGATCACATGGTTGACCTTGGCGTTCTTGGGGAGATCAGCGACACTGCACTCACGCGAGACCGGGCCATAGAACTCTCGGATGCAGGCTTGCCGAATACTTTTGTTCCCGGCCGAAACCTCTTGTTCTTAACGGTCGCGGCGGCAGTAGGATACCGGCGCAATGCCAAACACATTGTCGGTGGAATGTGTGAAACCGACTACTCGGGGTATCCAGACTGTCGTGATGATACCATCAAGGCTCTTCAGGTCGCGGTCGGCCTTGGAATGGAGAAGCGATACGTCTTCCACACACCGCTGATGTGGATTGACAAAGCGGCCACTTGGAAACTGGCCCACGAGTTGGGCGGGGCAAAACTCGTTGAGCTTATCAAGAACGAGACGCACACTTGCTACAAAGGTGACCGAAGCGAGTTGCACGAGTGGGGCTACGGGTGTGGAGCATGCCCAGCCTGCGAACTTAGGGCCTCGGGGTGGGCGGTTTTCGCCAATCAAAAGCAAGACTGGTCATCGAAACCATCACAAGCGCAAATCACATAAGGAGAGAACCATGTCGAGCAGGAGACAAGGATACTTTTTTCTAGCGGCATTCGCACTCTGTATTCCGGCGGCTAACTGGCTCATCGGAAATGTTGGTACATTCTGTGTACCGGACGGCCCTTGTCTCATTCCGGTTGCACCCGGCCTTACCGCTCCAAGTGGAGTACTCATGATCGGACTGGCTTTGGTGCTGCGCGATTTGGTCCAGCGCAGTTTGGGAGTGAAGTGGGCCGCTAGCGCCGTAGTCGTCGGTGCTGGTCTTTCCGCGTTCTTTGCACCGCCGGCGTTGGTTATCGCGTCAGCCGCCGCGTTCCTGCTCTCGGAACTCGCGGACCTTGCCGTCTATACTCCCCTTCAGAAAAAAGGACTTGTTCTGGCTGTCTTTGCAAGCAGTGTTGTAGGACTGGTAATAGATAGCGCAGTTTTCCTCTACCTGGCATTCGGCAGCCTCGATTACATTTCCGGACAAATTGTCGGCAAGGCCTGGATGGTCTTGGCTGCTCTCCCAGTAATCCATTTCATGCGCAGACGTGAGGTCTTGGTAGCCGGAAGAACACCTGCAGAATAGTTTTGCAAGGCGCGCCTCTAAGCCGAAGCAATTACCGACAGAGCGCCCGGTCCTATGCTCTAGGAGACTTAGGAGGGCTGTAGTAGGTGGTCTTCAAGCGCTCGAAGAATGCTCGAAAATCCCTTGCCGCGAGCATAAAGAAGTGGGCGCGTGCCCCGATTGGCTCGAATAAAGTTCGTAGCGGCGTGCTTTGCCGATCTCCAGGAGATTACGAATAAATCTGCGTTCTCTGACATCGCCTTCAGGCGTTGGGTGCCTACGTGATCGGCGTTGATGTCTACCTTCACATTTGGATTTAGGTTTTCTATCGCTTTCTTCGCTTGGCGGCTGGCATCCTCGGTCAGCGAATAGATCGCGATGGACTGGCCATTCAACTTCTCCGCGAAGCTATCATCCTGTACCTGGCCCTCAACCTCCTGCGCAACGTCGATGGACCATCCAAGTTCTGCGGCCAATTGGTGCAGTGCGGCACGTTGGAGCCCGGAGAGACGGCTATAGAGCGGTGAGAGACGCGCTAGCAGAGAGTGTGAGAATGTTTCTCGAGCAGCAGCGTCCGGACTGGGGCATCGATAAAGTGACTCAACAATCTCAAACAGCCAATAGGCCATGTCCACGCCGAAGCCGTCGCCTGCAATGAGATCTATCGACTCGAGCAGTGAGTTGTAGCCCTCCTTGTCGAGGCCACAATCCAAGAGTGCAGACACAAGTATCTGGCTGGACTGAAAGATCTGCTTGCTACGAGCCGAGTCAATGGCAGTAAGCAACAGAAGTTCGGCATAGATGGGCACATATGCAGGTCGCGGAAAGTCAGCATCTAGTTGAAGCCAGTTAACCAGGTACGGCATTGCTTCGGTGATACGGGCAACCGAGAGAGGGTCATTTTGTGCGGCTTCAATGGCATCCTTTAATGCTTTGACCCGCAAGGGATCGCCCATTGAATTATCCCAGGGCCACTCCTCCGCGCCCTTTCTTGCGACGTCAAGGTACGCGTCAAAGGTCGGATCCGTCAGGCGAATAAACCATTCGCCCCAAGAGGCCGGAAGAGGAATTGCCTGATTGGTCGAACTTGAGTGCTCCTCGGCCAAAGGGCCAAGAGGCAATGAACCCAAAAGTTTCGCGCGATCATCTGGGCTAAGTTGTGTAAGGGCGCGGCGCAGTGTCTCTACCGTTGCTATGCCGTCGAGCAAGGTTCCGTCGACTAAAGCGCTGCGAGCGGTGTCAAGTGGCGTGGAAATCGCAGTTTTCGCGGGGGTAGGTACGGGTTTGAAATGGTCTGCAAGCCATCCGAGTTCAGTACTGCGGCCGGCTAACGCATCTCGTAGGTCTCCCCTCGCGTCGTTGGATAGAACTTCAAGCGCACAGACACGTACCGCTTCCGGCGCCATGGACTTGACTCCGGTGGCCAAAAGCATCGGGCGAGCGAGTGCTTGGACGGAGTCGGCGTATTTTTCGAGGAGGGGTTGAAGGGAAGCTTCCTCGTATTTGACTTCAAGACTGACGTGGTAAAGTGCTGATAGAAGCATCGATGCCATACCCGGCGTCTTCCGGGAGCGTGTTAGGTCCGCGAAACCTGGCATCTCAACTAGACTTTGCCAGTTCTCAAAGTGAGCAAGAAGATTGGCCTCAAGAAAGCGGATGTTAAGTCCGTCGAGGCGCATATCTGCGCGCAAACGTTGCAGAACTGCTGCAGCTGCATCTCGCCGCCCAAGATTAAGATGATCTTGAAACTGTGCTAGCAACCAACTTGTGGGCACCGGAGCTTCGCGGTGAAGGTTTGGAGCCCGCACAACCGTGGCGACTGCTTGCGTCAGTGCCTTCAAAGCTGCAATGCGTAGCTTCGGTTCGGAGGGAAGAGGAATGACCGAAGTGACCGCTGGCCCAATGGCCAGCAACATCTGCCCAATCTCATCATCCTCATCGAAGGCCTGTGGAAGGCCAGTGAAACCGGTCAAGGTCGGACCGGCAAAGGCCTGAAGAACAGGCCGCAACCGCCGCCATTCGGAACTGGTTTGAGCCGCCACGTCGACCTGAAGCGCCGCGTTTTTGCCCATAGAAGGCACTAAAACGCCGGGGAAACGCGGTTCCGTTAGCGTATCCAGCAGCTTGACGCATAGGTCGCGCACTTCCTGCTTCATCCCGGCAGAGGCAACCAAGGTGGCCAGTTCCGCACGGAGAGCGACCGCGCCGCTATCGTTATCCGAAATCATGCGAGAAGCCTACCCCACCGCTCCTCAAGTTCTATCGACTGTTCGCTAACAATTTCGGGGTCAGTGCGCAGGGCCAAGTGCTCACCATTCACGCTTACTCCATTATTTGTTAGGTTCATCGATCCACTCAGAAAGAAATCCTGCCCCAGCATGCCTTTGGCGTGAAAATCTGGCTCCACCGTCCACTTAATCTGGTCACCGTAATGCTCCTTCAATTTCTGGAGCCGTGAGAGCAGGTAGTCGTTGTGCGCTTGCTGCCGCAGAACAAGCCGGATCTCAGAACCACGAGCCAGCAGCGCTTGAAGAACCTGGCTTAGGCGGATCGGGGCGGCCGGCCAATCAGGTTCCAGCGCGCCAAAGGCTCTAGAAGAATTGTCTATGATATCTACATCGCTAATCCAGGCGAAGAAGAGCCAGAGGCATGGACTCGGGCTTACAAGTTCCGCAACAAAGAGGCTTTGTAGAAGGTCAACAAGCGCCCTTGACTGCGCAGGGCCGTGGATGTCGCGCGAAGGTGTCAACATCAACTGTGCTCCCTAAGAGTCATTGTTGCGAGGATACGGCCGGGGACACGGTCGATCCGGTCCACCGCAGGGAAGAATTGGAGAACTCCGACATCTACGGGAGTGGCGCACAAGCGCACGATTTCGGCGCGCAAATTATGGCTGCGGTCGATTTGGACGGCGAGTTGTACAGAGCCTTCCCTCGACAATGCGTCCTTCAAGAACTGACGCCAATTGTTGTCGCCAAGGTTGATCACCGGAACGGTCCGATCGAGAAGTAGATGACGTACGAGTGCAGGATCCGTGCTCCGCGGACGTCTGAAAGGGTTGTATGATTGCAGAGCGCGCTTGCGAACCTCGTGCGCCCTTGGCCAGAGTAAGTTTCGCAGGACGGATAAGACCGAAATACCTGCCGAACCACTCGGCATGCTTGCCTCGATGAAGGATTTCACTTTCCCAGCAAGATCCGGGTTCCTGCTCGCAATGTAGCAAAACTCTCGTACGTCGACGGAGAAACCGTAGTGTGCCTCGACATCATCCCAGTAGCGGAGGACATCCTTGAGTAACTTGTCGAGCATTGGCCCGGACCCGGCCCGAAGTAAGCGGTTGTTAACTGAGACGGACAGCGCGTGGCTGAGCGCGACTCCTCCCCGATGGGCCAGATCACGCGTAAGGTTCGACCAAATACTCTCACGCTCAGAATGGGACTGACTTGTCCTCAAACGATCCAAAGCTGCCGCTACACTATTGTCCTCTATTGCCAGATCGAGAATCTGCCTCAACCCGGCATCCACTTCCTCCAGGTCGGTTGGCGATAATGCTGCCTCGATAGCGGTGAAGAAAAGGTTTGGCTCGGAAGAGAAGCGATTTGCAAAGGCCTCCAGGACCCCAGCGCCACCGATGGTCGTCTCTGTGACCCAGATCTCTGCAACCGCCGACTCTTGCTGGTCGTTTATGTCGACGCACAGACCTTCGGTGGCTGCACTTCGTGGTGCTGTTGAAATGCAAGCCTGCATAACCGCCTCACCCAGCGTATCGAGTATCGTCCGTCGTAGCCAAGCCACGTATGCGGCTTCATCTTGGGAAATGAACTGGGCGGCAATCGCGCGAACGCGGGAACGAACCTCTGGACGGGATAGCTGTGCGCCGATGGAGCGTCGCAGGCGGCCAGGACCCTCCTGTCCACCCATGGCCGTTGCGGTCGGCTCATCATCTCGGTCAAACTCTTCGACCGGCCCGGTATCTTCGTCGGCCGGTTCGCTCAGAAAACTGCCTTCCAAGAGCTCCGACATAACGTCGTCAAGTGCTGTGTTGAAGTTGCTCTCGTCCAAGACCGTTTCAATTGTGCCTTCAAGATCTCTGCCCGAGCCCTCAGCTCCCGCTAGTAGGGCGCAAATGAGAAACTCGAAGACCCACCCGCGCTGAAACTCGTTGAAATCCCTTGGCAAGGCACTGTCGTTGAGGAAGCTGTCGCGGAGGTAGGCGAGGCGAACCGACGCCTTTACTGGTTCCGGCAACTCTCGTTCCGCGAGTTTACTCTCGTCAGGAAGAGTCAGTTCAATTCGTAGTCCATCGACCTCAATTTCGAAACCAAGGGCTGCAACCTCTCCGTTAACGCCCGAAAACCGGGCTTCGATCTGGAACTCATCATGCTGGGTCCGCATTACGGCGTCAGCCGAGCGTGAAAACCGTCGCACGTTAGCGCTAGAACGAAATCGGTGGAGATGGAAATTGACAGAGGGCATGTATTGGCGCCAACGCGAACGCGTTGCGACTGGGATTTTCACCGCGTCTCCGTTTGGGGAAATATCCGTTTCCCATCTGTGTCGTGCGTTGCTGCTGGGTAGAGCCTCCGCACGTGTGACGCGTGCAAGTCGCATAGTCCAGGGACGGTAAACTGGAACCGCATCTGGGTTGGTACCGCCGTTCATTCGGCCGACGAAAGTTCCGATATACTCTGACTCCTCCGCAAAAACTCCGACCTCAATGATCTGCTCCGTGGGTGCGGGTTCAATTGGGACCCAATGGCTGAGTGCTCCGCGCTCAAAGGCAAATCGGCGCGAGACACGTCCTGGCGGAAATTGGTTGAGCGCCTGTAGAATGGGCATTGCCTCGACGCGTTCTTCATCGAACTTGGTCGCGGGCGGCACGATAACTTGGACCTCGGGGAGCGCTAGATCGCTAAAGAGGTTGCGTGGTACGAAGTCGGGAAGCGGATGAAAGTTCACTTGTAGATCGAGCCTTCCCGCATCCGAAGGCACAGCTATCTGCCAATTGCGAAATAGGCGCCGGACCAGAGTTGGCACCGCCTCTAGCAAAAGCGACCGTGGTGCCTCCCATAGCAAACTTTCGGCAGCTTCTCGATCGACAGCCAATGCCTGCTCTAGCCACAGACGCAAGTCTTCGATTGTGGCTTCGTCGCCCCGAACAATCTGCCCAAGGATTCTCTTGGTCGCTTCTAGAACGTCCGCTTTCATCGCAGACGGGCGACTCAACAAATCCCATTGCCACGCCTTGGACGGCCCGACTGTCCGCTCCGACAGCCAGTCAAAGAGCGCAAATACCGCCTGCATCTTTAGGATGTAGGGGTTTCTTATCGGGAGCGATTGAGACTCAAGGATCGGGTCGAAAAGTTGTTCAAAAGCTTGGAAGAATGCGCGGTCACGCCCATAGTCCGAAAGCACGGTGAGCATGATCGGGCGCATGTCTCTGCTCCGGCCCGCTCGACCCTTACGCTGCAGAAACGAGGCCATTCCACGTGGCGCTTTATGCTGAATAACAGCACCAACCTGAGGATCGTTGAAGCCCACCTCCAAGGCAGCTGTAGCGACCACAACATTGGCCTGATGATTGACGCCGCTGTCCTGCGAGGTGGTACGCCCGACAACCAGGCGCTGGTCAAGTCTGTGTCCAATATCTTCGCAAACCCGCCAACGCTGGCCTTGCGTATCGCGCATCCCAGCGTCATCACTAACACCCCGAAGGCTGGCAAGTGGCGTTCTGGCAGGATCAGGTTTACCAAAGATTGTATAAGCCTCGGCATCGCGAAGGTCGTCGAACAGCCGGTTTGTAACGTCTAGATCGTCTGTGAACAGGAATGCTCGTTGACCAAAAGCTTTGCTTTCGTGCGCAGCCTCCGGCGGATCGAGCAACCGCGGTAGTAGCATCGACGTTTGAATGGTGGTCGACAAGAGTGATGTCCGTGAGGCCGGGTTCCCTCTTAGAAGGACTTGGTATTCTACTCCCTGCTCGACTAATTCTTCAGCACTCGGGGTGATTTCCACCACCTTGCCGGGATCAGCGCCACAAAGTTCGGCAAAAAAGTCAGGGGCATTTGTCAGCGTTGCGGACAGGCCCACCCAGGAAATGGGCGCACGAAGCAGATGCCGCCAGCGCCTCAGTGTCAGTGCCGCCTGAGCTCCACTTGTCCCCTCGTATGTGTGCACCTCATCTAGCAACGCCAAGAACGGACGGCGCCCCGGAGGCTTGCCCACTCCGAAAAGTCCTCGCGACCAATGGTCGGATAGCCGCTGGTTGAGCATTTCTGTTGTCGTGAACAAGACATCAGGCGGGTGCTTTTGCTGCGACTGTCGTGTGAGCACCACTTGGCGGTTGTCAATTTTTACGCCACACGCATTGTCCGAGCAGACTAGGAGTTCTTGCCCCTTTGCGAGCGCTTCGCGAGGCCAAAAAAGTTCATTATCGCAACTTGGACAGCGCATCCAAGGACAAATGAAGCCCCCGCCTCGTGGCGTCCACTTTGCGATCTTGAGAGCTTCAGGTGTGGCATTGCGTGGTGTTGCCCCGTAGAACGCTCCAAGTGCTATCGGACGCTTGCCGTTCCCATGCATTGGGCCATCTACCCGGCGAGCCATGGTAAAGGCCTCCGCGAACTGATCCTTCAACAGTTCTATTCGGGGATAAATGGCGAGGGCTTTCACCCAGCGACTATGGTCCACGGCCGCGCCGATACGCATCATAGCCGGCAGATAAAAGGCGAGGGTCTTGCCACTGCCGGTGCCTGCCGTGACGATTGTTCCGCCATCGTCGGTAGCAGTAGCGAGACGCAACGCTGCACGCTCTTGGAAGCCCGCCAACTTCAGCCCTGGCGATCCCACAAGCGCCGACCAGAGTGATCGACCTAACTCGCCGTTGGCAATCGCATCGCCGTGCTCGGAAAGGATTTCTTTCGGTAAGCGGTCGCGCCGTGGGAAACGACGCCTGCGCCGATCGACGCGAAAATCGGAAACCAAATCTGGCGCCCCCTGCCACGGCCGACCCGGGAACAACTGCCGGTTCGCGGCAAGAAGGCGCATCATCTCACCAAATCGCGATCGAATCCGAATCTCACCATTGGGGTGCGGGAGCTCAAAAATCAATTTAGCTTCAATAAGTTCCTCTAATAAATCTTCGCCATTGTGAGCTACTCCTTTCCCAAGGACTTCCGCTTCAGTTTCGCTTAGCGAACTGTCTGTCGAACCCCACTCAAGAGAGCGCAATTCAAGGCTCTCAATCCGTTCTAGGAGCTCAAGGGCACGTTGAGTTGGTAGCATCAGAATCGCTATCTCAAGCGGACCCGGAAGGAGTCCGTTAATCCACGCTCATTGAGCCAAGAAACTATGCTCGGCTTTAGGGTTGCTAGTGGTGCGCCTTCGGATGCCGACTGCCGAATGAATGCGATGACCTCTTGCGGGATATCGTTCGCCTGTAGCTTTGACCACTCGGCTTGCGCTTCATCAACCAGCCCTTTGACCTGGGCAAGAACCGCCTTCGGATCGTTCGGCAAGGTTTCGCTCAACAAAATCAATTCGCTGCGGTTCTTGCGAATCCTAACAACACACTCCTTTAGTTGCGGAAGCGCCGCCAAGACCTTCAGGGTCTCCTCCGAACCCAAGTTGGCGCGTTCCCGGATATAACTGCTCCATCTTTCAGCAGCAGTCACCCGTCCGGCTTCTGCTATTGCGAGGAGTCGATCAACAAACTCGTGTTTGAGATCGAAAGGGGGATCATGGATGACTGTAGGATCTTCCGCCAATTGAGCTCGAAGCTGGGAAGCCTTCTCCGCCAGGGCAGTTCCGTTTGCAGCTTGGAAGTTCACTGCAATATCGGCATCGTACATACTGGCAATTACGCTACGTAACTCGTGGATTCTCTTTCCAACATCTGAGAATTGTCGGGCACGCGTGTCAAATGGCTGAGCATTCCTTGCAGCCGTCTTCACTTTTTGAAATTTTTCAATTTTAGAACGCAACTCTTTGGCACGATCAAGCAACATCTGTCACCTCTCCCATTCCGCTCGCAATTGAATTTATATCATCTGCAATCTGCCTTAGAGCAGCATCAATTCTTTCGAGATCGGCCTGCATCTTCATCTGTTGATTGTCGGAACTGCCGATCACTGAAGAAATGTTCTCTTCAACACTATTTAGAAACTCTTCTGCAATTTTTGCCAATTGGGTCGCGGCGTTTATGGCATTGCGTCGCCCTCGACCAAAATGAGGTAATGCCTTTTCGGAAACGTCCACATCCCGCAGCGCTCGCGCGGCATTCATGGAGTCTTCGAAGTGAACGCCACTGAAGACGTCTAGCGCTTCGCCCAATCGGCGCGCCGATTGGTTAGAGCCAATCCCTGCCTCTTCAACCGCACTTTGTGCAGACCTAAGTGCTTCGACTATGTCGGCCTTTGAACTCCCTGAGCCAAACGCCGCCTCAATTGCACTCAACCAAGCAAGTCTAGTGTCGATTTCAGCCTGCGCGGCATCAGAAAGAGTTGCCTTCACTTCCAGGTACAGCTTTGCAATTGGATTCCTATCCTCCTCTGGGGGCGCCTTTTTCAATTGGAAGTTGTTGGCTCGTAGTTGACGAATTGCCGAGATCGTTCGATGTGGATTGAGGAGAGGCCCTACGACGCCACCCTTAGGGCTTGAGAATTGAGCGCGGGCAACTTCAATAAGTTTGGAACGCGCTTGAAACAATTTTCGGTAGATTGCCAGCAGGGGTTGAGAGGTGCTCGCTGGGGTCTCGGGCAGTGAACTGACGAAGGCTCCATCGATCATTTCCGCGATTGTCGCATCGGGTTTGATAGTTCCGCCAATCGCGGCGCCGATGAACATCAGTTCAAGCGAAGCAGCACCCGGATCCCACGACGGGATCGGAGCGCATTGCTCAAGCAAATGTTCCTCGACCTGTAGCGCCCAAGTGCCGATGCAGTCTAGGAACGAGCGGAGCATCTTGTCGCCGTCTTCGAAGTCCCAAGAGAATTGGTTCTGACTCGCGAGCAATAGCCCGCTCAATGCGGTCGCCGCTGAAGACTGCGTGACAAGATCGCCGGGGATGCAAATATGTATCTTGGCCGAGCCTAGGACTTGCGTCGATTGTCGATCGAAAACAATGCTTGTGTTCTGGAATGCCTTACCTGACTTTCCAACGAACTGGGCGCGCGATAGTCCCAATCGATCCCAATCGACGGCGTCGGTGATCGCTGCGTGAATCAATGGTCTCAGCTTGTTGGCTACAACCTGATCCATCGGGCCCCCTCTGTCCCACTCGTCGATCTTGACTTGATCGCGACTGGCGCCAGGGCCGGGAGGTGACTGTTGTTCGTTGGGCTGATCTGGGGTCGCTTCTACTTCGACAGGCGTCTCGGTAGCACCAACGATCTCCGGGATGTCGAAAGCTTGGAGAATTCTTTCATCAAGGCGCACGATCTCGCCGGAACCATCGAAGAGTTCCAGAAAGGAAATCCAACGTTCAGCATTATGCGGGTTACGGGTTTCGAGTTCGTTGCGGCGGACCGATTTGAGGTGCTTGATCCCGCCAAATTTCTTGATCATCTGCATCGAGGGGAAAGTGCCTGTCCTGATGTCAGGCCCATGGTTGTCGAGAACCTCAACCAATAGATTGCTTTGCAGTATCCGCGGGTTTAGGCGTTCCGGCATTGACGGATCAACCCGCCCAGCCGCATTCCAGAGCGCTCGCGACGTGAAGGGATATAGGCCATACCCGTCCCGCTCCCCGAAGGTCGAATGGCACTTTGCTTGAAGATTACAAGATTCACATGCTGACGTGGCTACTTCGCCGGGGGCAGCATCGGCACTCCAGGCTTCGATTCGATCTGCACCGAGGCGAACGGCGTTCAAGTAGCGCGCGGCGAAGCGAGACAGGGAATCCTCGGTGACTTTGTTTCCATTGCTTCGTCCAGCCGAGTTGTCCATGTCCACAACGTGGGTTGTGCGCATATACGCTGTTTCAGCGACACTCTGGAAAAAGCCTGTTGTTACAGCAATTGCGGTTCGCATCCGGCAATGCTCTGCATCGCCTTGCGTGGTGATTGCCTGTAGCAAAGCTCGGTCTATGCCCTGCAACCTGGCAAACTCCTCTACGAGCAGCACCAGTTCTTTTCCCTCAGCCTTTAGGTGGCGGCGCATCTCCGCCATTAATTCCTCGACCCGATCTCCCGAGAAGCTAAGTGTGCGCGCGATCGCCCTTTCAAGGTTTCTGTTAATAATGCGGACGGCCAATGGTAGGTATTCATCCTGGTCGAGTTGGATCAGTTGGATGGCATTCTTCGCCAACTGGGATGCGTTAACGTAGTCCATACCCCCGAGAGGGAGGTCCGTTTCTACGAAGGTTCTACGCTGGTCTGGACGATCCGCTGCGTTTGAGGGGGAAAAAATGTGGTCAGCAATTTCCGCAATGACGGTGTTGTCTCCGAGGAAATGGTCCTTCCGCATGTTTGGGTCCATCAGAAGGTTTGGAAGGTTTGCGGCGAGGTCCTGTTCGACTTCGTCAGCATCGTCAGGAATTACCTCCTCTCGTATTGCCTGAGCAATGTCATTAAGTAGTTGCTCTCTTTGGTGTTCCCGCCGCTGCATTCCTTCGCCTGCGGCCATCAGTGTGTCGAGATAACTAGTCTGCTGCTCCGATGGCAGTTTCTCGATCATCATCTTAACAATGTTTCGTAGGCTGGTCCCCGACTTGGGCACGACGATAACTAAGCGCTTGGGACTGGGTTTTATGTGTAGGCGCATCCAATGAACGAGGTGCGATTTCCCCGATCCAGTACCGCCTAGGATCGCAGCAAGAGCGTGCGGTCGGTCGTCGCGCAAGAAGTCCTCCAAGAAATCGGCGGGCGACTGATCACGCCAGTCACGGTTGGAGATGTCTTGGTACGCGGTGCCGACTGGTGGACTAACCTTCAGATCCCAATCGCTGTGAACTGCTCTAAAAAGACCGTCCGAGATGTGCTCAGCAAATGGATTAATGACCCGACGTACAGCGCCTGGATCCCAGCAAAGGTGGTTTCGCATTAGGATGCACTCCTCAGTTCGATCCGACTCACTCGGCGCTGCCGCAAGCCGAAATCGAGCAACACTGGCAACGAGTCCGGCGGGGTGCTCAGGGTTATCCTTTGCTGGTCCTCAAGGCGTTGAAGGGCAAGACTCGTGGCAACGGACAATGGATCTGCCTCACTGTGCCTGCTTTTCTCTAGAATTTTGGAGAACTCTTCGCGGGAACGCCCAGTTTCAAGGCACGGATAAATAGACGACAATCGGCCTAGGAAATCAGCGGTATCCAGTTCGTTCTCGCCATTAAAGACCTCATCTAGGACCTCTCCGATGGCCCGATAGGGGTCTGGGATTACCCGCCTGCCACTCGTCTCTTCGGTTCCGACCATCGTCGCGAAACCTAAGTATCTGGCCCAGTAGAGCAGGTTTTGCGAATGAGCTGGTGTCTGAAGCTCTAACTCACGCGCTCCGTTTTCAATCTGCGCGTTAATCTGGTCGACTACAGGCTCCGAGAATTTAATCGGGGCTAGAGGGTTCTGGGTGAGAAACCAACTTATAGCCAAAAGAAATTTGCCCTGCTGGGCTTCTTTGGCTCGTTCGGGATCAAACAGGACGCGACGTAGAAACATTCGGAAATGTTTTTCGTGGTCCCCTTTGGCTTTGCCACCACAGCGAGCCTCATCTGTCAGCCGAACCTTACCGCCGGCTACCTCGATCATGCCCATATTCCGCGCTTCAGAGTATGGCCCCGAATATAGTTGCGTAGTCTCGGCAGTTCGGAGTGACTTCGGGGTGGAACTGGCCTCAAGTACAGCCTCATCCATGCCGCTCTCTCGGTGGAACAACACCTCATAGAGAGAAAGAAGGCGGCCTGGCACAGCCTCAAATGTGGTTAGAATACTCATTGCGAAACCCGTGCGATAAATTCGTCAAGATCGAAGCGGCGTCCTTCGAATACTTCCTTAAGTGGTCGAAACTCAGAGGTCTCACAGTACTCAGGCGCCAGGAACAGGCGTGGATTTTCTGGGTTTCCTCGGAGATTTTGAGGCGAAAGAAGATGCCCTTCGCCGACTATAACAAGTTCTGGCCCTTTGGGGAGGCGCGATTGTGCCAGACTGGGCACATCAGCAACGTAACCGCCCGATTGAAGCCGCCTGCCTGACGAAGGCTGGGTGAGCTAAGACACGTGCATAAAGACGTAGTTATGCACGTGTCTTAGCGGGAGATGCCATGTTGGGCGAGGTTCTGGGC